>PMIF01000210.1:0-5614 GCA_003157035.1 Rhodocyclaceae bacterium | reverse complement strand
CTGACCAGAACCGTCGCACTGTTGCCGACAGTCAAGGCAACGGTATTCAGCGATACGGTCAAACCACTGACCACTGTCACCGAAATCACCTTGCTGTTGCGCCGATCGGCAACCGTCAGCGATGCGCTGCCTGCCTTCAGCGCCTTGATCGAGACGATGCCGTTGCTGTAGCTCGCCGAGATCACAGTGGGCGCCGAATTCGCCAGCGATACGCTGCCCTGCATGCCGCTGACGCCAACCGTGGTGCTGTTGCCCACCGTCAGAGTAACGCTGCTTATCGATACAGTCAGACTGCTGGCAGGCGAAGAACGCTGTCCAGAATCACCTTCAGCCTGGGCAAACGCTGCCAATACCAAGCAGCAGATAGCCAGGATGCTACGGGCAAAGATGTCGCTACCTCTCATGACAATCCTCCTCTGTCGATGAACGGGTGGGGAACGGAGGCCAGACCTGATGTCCCCCCAGACACCAATGCGGCCGAGGGTATTATCGCGACGGGACGGCAACGTGGTTGGCGTCGTCGAACGACGACGGTCGGCAGCGAGCTTTGTCAGATCTGTAGCCGCCTGCCGGGTCCCGAAGGCAGGACTTGCCTTGGCACTGCTGGTGCGGGAGGGGCTCGAACCCCCACGCCTTGCGGCGGCGGATTTTGAGGATCAGCTGCAATTCGTTGGTCGCGAATAATCAATACCTTGTAACGTCCGCCAGATGTATGTTGAGTACCGAGCAGCCGAGCGATAGGTCCGAATCAAGTGACGTAGCTACGATCCAGCTATGCTGGGTTAAGTAGTGGCCGTGACCAACAAGCGGTCCGTTGGGGCAGGCTTCCAATTTGCGCAGCAGCCATTCGATTGTCATTCCACTGCTTGACACCCGCAACGCTACGCTATACACTTCTGCCGTGATCAAGTCATTCCTACACAAGGGGCTGAAGGGCTTCTTCGAGACCGGCAGCAAGGCCGGTATCCAGCCACATCACGCGGGCCGACTTGGGCGCCAACTGGCGCGGCTGGATATTGCCAAGACAACTGAAGACATGAACGTGCCGGGATGGGGATTACATCCGCTTGCGGGGCAACTGGCGGGGCACTACTCGATCACGGTGAACGGCAACTGGCGCATGACCTTCATGTTCGAAGGCGAGGATGCCGTGCTGATCGATTATCAGGACTACCATTGAAAGGTCGGAACATGACCAGAATGCATAACCCACCCCATCCGGGCGAAACCCTCCGGGACGATGTCCTGCCGGCTCTGGGATTGAACGTCACCGAGGCCGCCGAGCAGCTGTGTGTGACCCGCGCCGCGCTCTCGCGTGTGCTCAACGGCCGTGCGGCAATTTCATCCGAGATGGCGCTTCGCATTGAAGGCTGGCTTGGTGTCGAGAATGGAGGTCGTGCGGATAGTTGGATCGCCCAACAAGCAGCTTACGACCTTTGGAAGGCAAGGAAAGCCGGCGCCCCGAAAGTGAAACGCGCCGCCATCGCCCTAGCGCCTCGCTTTTGACCTCGCGCTACTGGCAACACACCAAGTGTCCAGCCGCCTTTCGGTGGTGAACTTAAGCGATCATCCGTCGCAGTCCGGCCAGGAACGGGCCGTCAGGACCGTCGCCGGATAGCGGTCGTCCAGCCTCGGATAGGTTGTGCCGTCAGGCACAACATAATTCAGATGCCGCTCGAAATCCGTATCGTCACGGATGCGGTGCTCCCATGGCCGACGTTCTGCCTGGCGGCACAACCTACTCACTGTTTCTTGCTGCGGCCCTGCTGCTGTCAGGCGGTCGAATTGCTCGTCAGTTCAAGAAGTGACGAGGATTGCCGCTCATGGCTGGGGTGATGTCTGCGCTCCGGAAACTGTGGCCAGGCAGCAGGTCTAGCCGCTGAGTCCTGCTGGTGCCGGGAAAGGGACTCAAACCCTTACACCTTGCGGCGGCGGATTTTGAGGCACCGCTTCGCATCGCTCAATGTCTAAGAATCAATGCCCTATAGCGCCCGCCAAGCGAAAAGGGAGCCGCAAGAGAGGCTCGGCGTGCCGAAATTCGCCTGGCCAAGTTACGTAGAAGCTACGCTACGATGCGACTAAAGGCGGCAGGGCTTCTAGGTCCGATTTGACCCTGACCCAATCGCATCGATTAGCTTCTGATTCCCGCTACGCTTCACCTGTTCGAGGATCGATACACCATGCAATTTTACGCTTCCGTAGTTCACACCCAATTTCTTCATCAGTCGAATACCCTCAGGGTCACCCTGAATGATGGGTATTACTGAAACAGGCATTTCGTCATATCCCACGACCGAATCGACACGAGATCCGAGCCTTATAAGCCTTGGCACCGTCAAGTAGTCGCGCTCCTTCAGTGCATGCCCCAGAGCATTCCACTGCCTGTTGTCGCGTTGTTCAATTGATTCTCCCATGGCAATTAGCTTCCTTATGGCCGGAATCATCCTTTCGCTCGTCGCGAGCAAGTAGATCGTTCGCGCGCCCATCGGGAGGTAGACATGGGCCTGGTTCAAGTAATCCTGAGCAAAGGGTTCCGTCGCACCAGCCCATGCTACGTAGTTGGCCAACCCGAGGACTTCCTTGCTTTCGGATGAGGAGCACCCTCCGGCAATCTCTTTCTTGGCTAGCATGGCTGCTAGAGTCGCATCGCCTCGCTGCTGAAGAACATAGCGCCCAAACTCCGCATTGAAACAGCCATCCTCGCCGAATTCCGCGATGCGCTGACGATACAGCTGTTCTAACCCTGGGTCGTCCTGCTGCTTCTTCAGGAGTGTGATCAGCTTTTCAAAGGCATCTAAGCGCGCCCGATCATAGGTAGCCTTAGATCGCGGTCGATTGACTGCTTCCCGGTATTTTTCTATTCCTTGATCCACCTTTCCCTCGGCCACCAGGAGTTCACCCCAATTGGCCCACAGCCAGAGATTTGTCGTTCCTGCCTCGGCCGCTTCTTTGAATAGACGCTCGGCTTCTCTGTTTCGCTTCTGATGCACGTACACGTACCCCAACAAAACATTCGCATTTGCGTCATGGGGCTTAATCGCTAGGGCCGAATTGATCAGGACTTCGGCTTGATGTAGACCCTCGGGACTCCAATTCAATTTCATTGTTATCCGTGCCAGCTCTAGGTATGCAGGAGCATAGTTGGAGTCTTGCGCTATCAAGCGCTCAACAACGGGCTTCACAGCCATTAGGCCGTCCCACACGCCAAGATCAATTGTGTGGACCATATCACCGAGGATTTCATCTGGAGTCCTCGTGACATACATGCGCTCTTCCTCCCACTTGGCAGCAGACGGCCACTTGATCGAGACATCGACTTGCTGACGCGAGTAAATCTTCTCCAAGTCTTGTGGTCCCTTTGGTTTCGGATCATTGGGACCGCGATTCCACGGCGCACGGAGCTCCAAGGCAAACTGGTCCGTTGTCATTGGATTAGGGTTCCCATCTGGGCGCTGAATCTCCAGGCTGAGATGATGGCTCCCGCGCTCGAGTTGAGGTTGAACGATTGGGACGTAAACATTCCGCACGTCTCCAGATCGCGTCTTCACTCCGACCATCGGCCAAAGGTAGGCAGTGGGCGGACTACCCGTATAGAAGTAGTCGAAGTCGATTAACCAACGACCCCTATTGTCCTGCGCAACGCGCAGATTGCTTAGCGAATTGGAAGCGGCAGAGTCTAGTTCTGGACCAGTCTGACTCAGCCCAATCCGGGGGAGGAAGACGAGCACCGCTGCTGACACTACCAGCACTGCCGGTCTGAACAATCGAAGGATTGACATCGCATTTTCCTCAAGGCGACAAAATGTTTTGGCGACCAACCAAACCTGCACAGCACTGCCGTAACAGGCCGTAGACTTGAGGCCATTCTACTGTCCTATGAGCGTCGGCATGCATATGAGCTATCTTGGGCTTGCGTCATTCGCGGCGCCGAAGACGGCTCAATATAGTCGAAGTAGAGGCGTGGCGCCTAGAACACCAGCGCGCCGTCGTCATGTTCGCCTTGGCAACCGGGCTGCGGCAAGGAAATATTCTTCGCCTGGAATGGTCGCAAATGGATATGGCGCGGCAACACGCCTGGATTCGAGCAGGGCAATCGAAGAGTCGTCGTCCCATTGCCGTGCCATTGAACGATACGGCAATGCGGGTCTTGCTGGCGCAAGTTGGGAAACACCCGGAACGCGTCTTCACGTTTCGCGGCAATCCTCTCCAAAAGGCGCATAACAAGGCTTGGACGGATGCACTAAAGCGCGCGGGGATTACGGATTTTCGTTGGCACGACCTGCGGCATACGTGGGCCACCTGGCAGCGAAGAGCCGGAACCCCGACCTATGAGCTACAGCGCCTGGGAGGCTGGCTGACAGGGGTTATGGTCGAACGTTATGCCCACCTGGCGCCGGACCATCTCGCAAGTGCTGCGGCGAAGATCGACGGCCTGCTAGCCGGCTACGATTTGGCTACGTGCAAATAACCTCAAGGTAAGCCTGAAGGAGCAGTTGCAGTGAAGAAGGCCTTGAATGCTGCTGGTGCCGGGAGGGGGACTCGAACCCCCACACCTTGCGGCGGCGGATTTTGAGTCGGGCAGACGGCACAATCAGCAACAAGTGGCAACCCGCCAAAGCAGTCGTAGCCTGACTCTATGGCGGCCTGACTGTTCCCCGCTATTGTGCATAGTTGTGGCTTTCTTGCCGCCAGTGTCCCATCAGTGTCCCGCAGCTTGTTGGTAGGCCGGTAAAGCCGCCGCGCACTTTGCCGCCACGTCATGACGCGCTTGCTGTTGGCACTAGGAGATGCCCAGCCTATCCACCGCCTCCGGTGTCGGTTCGCTGGGCGCCGGCACAAGGCCAGCCCGTACCGTCGCATTTTCGCCCGCGGACACAAGGAAAGCGGACGCGGGCACGCAGATTCAATCGCCGGGGCCTGCGACAGCATGACGCCCGGCGAAGTCCCAGCCTAGACCTGCAATAGTTCCGCGCGCAGCGAAGCCTCAGTGACGCCAGCGGCTTCTACGATCTGCGCGCCGACGTTCACAATTCTCCATGGTCCAGCACCTTCTTGCCTCGCAGTGCCGACGATTTCGACAAGGCCGGCGCCATGATCCCGAATCGGCAACGCGCCGATCGACGGCGGATTGACGCCGATAGCCCGGGCTAGGCTTGCGAGTGCGCCGATACTGCCGTGGTGCTCAACGTACGCAGCGACAAACGCGGCCAGCGCCTCATCAAATTCCGAATGTGCGGCATCGACACGCTGGCGCAGAATCGCCGTCAGAGTCGAAGCTTCGGTGGCGCGAAGCACTTGCACCTGCGGCGCCAGGTCGGCAGCCTGCTGCTCGAATCGCATGGCAGCTTGCCGGCAGCCCGACTCGGCTGGAACGCCCTTAACGGCTGCTGCGATCGCCAGGTCGTGCGCCTGTTCGGCCTGCGCCAGGTCAGCATCATCGACGTGGTCGCCCGCGGCCCGCGATGCGTGTAGCGATTCGAGCCTTTGCCGGGCTTCAGCGGCCGTTGTGCGCAGCGCAGCGTGTTGCCCAGCCTCGCTATTGCAGCGGCCAGCTTCGCCTCGCAGGCGCCCGATTTCGGCCTGTAGCGTGTCAATCTGCGCGCGTGTTGCAGCC
>PMIF01000236.1 GCA_003157035.1 Rhodocyclaceae bacterium | reverse complement strand
TCCAACCGTTGCCTGAGCATCCCGGCCTGTATATCCATCTCGCCTGCGTAGCGTTGCTGATGATCATCTTCCCATTCTCGAAACTGCTGCATGCGCCGGGCGTCTTCTTCAGCCCGAGCCGCAACCAGACCGACAACCCACGCGAAGCGCGCCACTTGTCGTCCTGGGCCGCCAAGCTTGAGGGAAAGAACTAATATGGCCGGCCCCGATTCCAAGCCCGTCATCACGGCGCCCGCCTACCGCGACTACCCGACCATTCCGGCGCTGCAGCCGGGCGCGACGGAAAACGTCAAGTCCTATGTCGCCAACGAGAAAATCCAGGAGGCGCTCGGTTTTCCTGGCAAGCTGGCCGACAACTGGCAGGAAACCCACGACAAGGCCATCAGCCATTTCGGCACCCTGCTCTCCAAGTATCGCTCGCTCAAGGTATACATGGATTCCTGCGTGCACTGCGGTGCCTGCACCGACAAGTGCCACTATTTCCTCGGTTCCGGCGACCCCAAGAATATGCCAGTCGCCCGTCAGGACTTGATGCGCAGCGTCTATCGCCGTTACTTCACGCCGGCCGGCAAGCTGTTTCCCAGTCTCGTCGGCGCCCGCGATCTGACGCAGGAAGTACTCGATGAGTGGTATACCTACTACTATCAATGCTCAGAATGCCGGCGCTGCTCGGTGTTCTGCCCCTACGGCATTGACACCGCCGAAATCACCATGGCTGGCCGCGAGATCCTCGATCACGTCGGCTATGGCCAGAAATACACCAACGAGATCATCGGCAAGGTGCATCGCGTCGGCAACAACCTCGGCTTGCCCGGCCCGGCGCTGATCGATACCCTGTCCGGCCTTGAAGAGGACGTCAAGGAAGAAACCGGCTGCGACGTTCGTTATCCGGTCGATGAACAGGGGGCCGAAGTCCTGCTGGTCACACCGTCGGCCGACTTCTTCGCTGAACCGCACATCGAGAGCACCATCGGCTACGGCAAGGTCTTCCACGCCGCCGGCATCTCTTGGACCTTCTCGTCGAAAGCCTCCGAGGCCGGCAACTTCGGCATGTTCATCGGCAACTACGACCAGTTGCGCAAGATCGCCCTGCGCGTGCGCGAAGCGGCCCTCGAGCTTGGCGTCAAACGCATCGTGGTCGGGGAGTGCGGCCATGCCTGGCGCGTCGCCTACGCCTTCTGGAACACCCTGACCGGCATCGGCGCCGGTGGCAAGGATCCTTTCGCGATCGAACTGCAAAAGCAACTCGATCCGCGCTACAAACAGCCGACGCACATTTGCGAACTCACTTGGGATTTGATCCAGCAGGGCCGCCTGAAGTTCGACAAGTCGGCCAACGATCATCGGATCATCACCTTCCACGACTCGTGCAATGTGGCCCGCGCCTCGCGCATGGGCGACTATCCCGGCGGCCAGTTCGACATTCCGCGCCACATCATTAGGGCCGTGGCCAACAACTTCGTCGACATGGCACCGGAAACCATCCACGAGCGGACGTTCTGCTGTGGCGGTGGCGGCGGCATACTGAGCGACGACCTGATGGACATCCGCGTCAAGGGCGCCCTGCCACGCATGGAAGCCTTGCAGCGCGTGGTCGACGACCATGGCGTCAACTTTATGGCCCTGATCTGCGCCATCTGCAAGGCCCAGTTCACCAAGGTTGTGCCTTATTACGGTTTCAAGAGCAGCATGATCGGCGGCGTGCATCAACTCGTCAGCACGGCGATCCAACTCGGCAACGAGCAGTAAATACGGAGACAAGCGATGTCCACGACACCCCAGACCCCGCAGAACACCAAACTCACCTATCGCCGTTACAAGGATGGCGACAACCAATTCCGCCGCTCGCAGGAACAGTTGTTCAAGGCCAGTTGGACCTATAAGTGCCCGACCTACATCCAGCAGACGCCGCCGTGCCAGGGCCAGTGCCCCGCCGGTGAGGACATCCGCTCCTATCTGAACATCGTCCGCGGCATCGAGAAGCCGCCTGTCGGTGCTGACGGCAAGCCGTCGATGACCTGGCAGGAATACGCCTGGCGCCGGCTGACCGACTGCAACCCCTTCCCGGCCATCATGGGCCGTGTTTGCCCGGCACCCTGCCAGGGCGGCTGCAACCGCGCCAAGGTCGAGGACTACGTCGGCATCAACTCGGTCGAGCAATACCTCGGCAATCACGCGATCGAAAATGGCTTCGCCTTCGCCAAGCCTGAACTCGATACCGGCAAGAAGGTCGCTGTCATCGGCGGCGGCGTCGCCGGCCTGTCGGTCGCCTACCAATTGCGCAAGAAGGGCCATCAGGTCACGATCTTCGAAGCCTACAAGAAGCTCGGCGGCATGTGCACCTTCGGCCTGCCGGCCTATCGCACCCCCCGCGACGTCGTCGATGCCGAAGTCAAGCGCATCATCGATATGGGTGGCATCGAGGTTCGCTGCAACACCCGCGTCGGCAAGGACATCTCGATGGATGACATCCGCGGCCAATTTGACGCCGTGTTCATTGGCATTGGCGCCCAGGCCGGCAACAAGCTCGACATCCCCGGTGCGGACGCCGCCAACGTCACCGACGGCATAAGCTTCCTGCGCCTCTACAACGAAGGCAAGATCGACTGCGCCGGCAAGCATATCGTCGTCATCGGCGGCGGCGACACGGCCATGGACTGCGCCGCGGTAGCGCGCCGTCTGGGCGCCGAGTGCGACGTCAGCACGTCGCCGGCCAACCAGACCAAGGTGACCATCGCCGCTCGCGAAGGCAACAGCCGCCAGGCGATGCAGGCCTTTCGGCAAAGTTCCGAGGTCGTCATCGCCTATCGCCGCCATGTTCAGGAAATGCCCGCCTCGAAGCACGAGATCGATGCCGTCATCGAAGAAGGCGTCGAGTTGCAGCCCTGCGTCGCGCCGATTTCGGTCGTCAAGGATGCAGAGGGCAAGGCAATCGCGCTACGCGTGATCAAGGTTGATTGGGTCAACAAGAAGATGGTGCCGCAGGAAGGCTCGGAGTACGACATCCCCGCCGACCTGATCGTCTGCGCCGTCGGCCAGTACATCGACTGGAACGGCATGGACGGCTTCAAGAACCCGAAGAACGTCGCCAACGTGGACAAAAATTTGCAAGCTGTCGGCCAGCCCGGCGTCTTCGTCGGCGGCGACGCCATCACACCGCTGCTGCTGACCACCGCCATCGGCCATGCGCGCATCGCTGCCGACGGTATCCACGACTACGTCATGACCGGCGAAGTGCAAAAGCGTCCGAAGGTCGACAAGAAGCTATTCGACATGCCCGCCAACATGGTGAAGTTCGGCGCCAAGTCCGAGCCGATACCGGAAGGCTATACCCGCGCCACTGACAGCAACAAGAACGCCGTGCACAACTTCGACGATCGCGCCGACCGCGCCATCATCGACGCCAAGGACCTCTTCCTCGGCCACTTCGGCCACACGGCGCGCAACGAGCGCGACATGATCGACATCAATGCCGCCAACGTGCTGGGTAACGTCGAAGAGCGCTTGATTGCGCTAACCGAGGCGCAAGCGCTGGCCGAAGCCAAGCGTTGTATGAGCTGCGGCATGTGCTTCGAATGCGACAACTGCGTCATCTACTGTCCGCAGGGCGCCGTCAAGCGCGTGCCGAAGAAGGAGCAGATGGCCGGCCGCTACGTCGTCACCGACTACGCCAAGTGCATCGGCTGCCACATCTGCATGGACGTCTGCCCGACCGGCTACATCCAGATGGGCCTGGGCGGCGAAGGTAACTGATCGCCAAGAGCCGATGACCATGCTGCGCATCCTTTCCACTCTTGCAACGATCGCATTGGCGTTGCCGCTGCTCCAAGCGGCGCACGCTGGCGAGGTGCCCAAACCGTCCGCCGCGATCGAGAGCCCCGGCACGCAGTGTGTGGCGCCGCCTGCAGAAATACGGCGCAACCACATGGAGATGCTCAAGCACCAACGTGACCTGACGTTGCGCGAAGGCATTCGTGGCACCAAGGTTAGCCTCAATGGCTGCATTGCCTGCCACGCCAGCAAGAAGACCGGTTCGGTCATCGGCAACAACGACAACTTCTGCCAGGGCTGCCACGCCTATGCGGCAGTAAAGCTGGACTGCTGGGATTGCCACCAGCCCAAGGCCGGCTATCAAGCGACGGGGGCGACGCCATGACAGAGAACGCCCGCCGCGGCTTCCTCGCCGCCGGTGCCACTTTCGCCGGAGCCATCGCCGTGGCTCCCGGCCTCCATCTGATAGCACCGGCACTGGCGCGCGGCGCCGGCGAGCCGGCATCGAATGCCAACCGCTGGGGCCTGTTGATCGACACCAACAAATGCTCCGCTTCGTGCGACGCCTGCGTCAAGGCCTGCGCCACGGAGAATGGCATCACGGAGCAGGTCGCCGATCCGCGCCAGCGCTCGCAATGGATCCGCAAGATCGACATCAAGGAAAAGAACGGTCGCCAGCATTCGCTACCGATGATGTGCCAGCACTGCAGTGATCCGCCCTGTGTCGATGTCTGCCCGACCGGCGCCTCGATGAAGCGCGCCGACGGCATCGTCCTGGTCGATCGCCACGTCTGCATCGGCTGCCGCTACTGCATGATGGCCTGCCCGTACAAGGCACGCTCGTTCGTCCATGAGCCGCTGACCGAACAGAACCCGCAGGTGCCGCGCGGCATCGGCTGCGTCGAAGCCTGCACGCTGTGCGTACACCGCGTCGATAAGGGTCAGTTGCCCGCCTGCGTCGAAGCCTGCACTGAGGGCGCCATGCTCTTCGGCAACCTCGCCGACCCGAACAGCGAGATCTCGCGCCGCATCGCCCACGAGGCCACGACCCAGGTGCGTGCCGACCTGAAGCTCAACACCGGCGTCCGCTATCAGGGGATTTGAAGTGAATACAGCCACCGTTCTTTCCGCCCGCGCCGCCACCAGCAAGTTCTGGCTGATCGCCGCTGTCGGCGCCCTGATCTCCGCCATCGGTTTTGGCTCGGCGCTGTACATGGAGCACCACGGCCATGCCGTCACCGGCATGACCAACCAGATCGTCTGGGGCCTGCCGCACGTCTTCGCCATTTTTCTCATCGTCGCCGCCTCCGGCGTGCTCAACGTCGCCTCGATCGGCTCGGTGTTCGGCAAGACCGCCTACAAGAAGCGCGCCCCGCTGTCGGGCCTGCTGACGCTGGCCATGCTCTCCGGCGGTCTGTTCGTGCTCATGCTCGATCTCGGCCGCGCCGACCGCGTCATGATCGCCGCCACGAAGTACAACTTCACCTCCGTCTTCGCCTGGAACGTCTTCCTCTATTCGGGCATGTTCGGTATCGTCGCCGTCTATCTCTGGGTACTGATGGAAAAGCGCCTGTACCCGTTCGCCAAGCCCGTCGGCGTCGCCGCCTTCGTCTGGCGGCTGGTGCTGACCACTGGTACCGGCTCCATCTTCGGCTTCCTCATCTCGCGCAATGCCTATCAGTCGGCGTTACTGGCGCCAATGTTCATCATCATGTCCTTTGCCTGGGGCCTGGCGGTATTCTTGATCACCCAGGCGGTGATGTTCCGCTGGAACGGCAAGACGCTCGATCCGGCGATTCTCAAGCGCATGAAGAACCTGTTCGGCACCTTCATCGCTGCCGTACTCTATTTCCTCATCGTCTATCACCTGACCAACCTGTACTTTGCCAAGCAGGTGGCGTTCGAGAAGTTCATCCTGATCGATAGTGGCTTCGCGGCCATATTCTGGATCGGCCAAGTGTTGATCGGCGCCCTGTTGCCCATGGCCATCCTCTACCACCCAAGGCTGGGACAACGCATGTGCGCCGTCACCGCGGCGGCTGTGCTGGTCATCGTCGGCGCCTTCTGCGAACTCTACGTCTTCATCATCGGCGGCGAAGCGTTCCCGCTCGACATCTTCCCCGGCGCGGAGATCACCAGCAGCTTCTTCGATGGCCAGGTCGCCACCTACTCGCCCAGCCTGCCGGAGTTCCTGCTCGGTCTCGGCGGTCTTGGTGTCGCCTTCATGATCACCCTGATCGGCGTGCGCCTGATCAGCAAGTTCCTGCCGGAAGACGACGCCGTGCAGCCCGACGCCGCCACCGATTGATCCGAGTCGCCTCGAGGGCAGCACGATCATGCATCGTTTCCTGATCTCGGCTGCCCATCGCTCATCCGGCAAGACCACCGTCAGCATCGGCCTCGCCGCCGCCATCAAGGCGCGCGGCCTGGTGGTACAGCCTTACAAGAAGGGGCCGGATTACATCGATCCGCTCTGGCTCGGCACCGCTGCCGGCCGGCCGTGCCGCAACCTCGACTTCCATGTCTCTGCCGACGACGAGATTCGCAGCCAGTTCGCCCGCAGCGGCTGGGACGCCGACGTCTGCCTGGTCGAAGGCAACATGGGCCTTTACGACGGCCTCGATCTCGAAGGTGCCAACAGCAATGCAGCCCTGGCCAAACTGCTCGACCTGCCGGTCGTTCTGGTCGTAGACGCCCGCGGCATGACCCGTGGCGTCGCCCCATTGATCCTCGGCTACCAGGCCTTCGACCGCGACATCAAGTTCGCCGGCATCATCTTCAACCGCCTCGGCGGCAGCCGCCACGAAGCCAAGCTGCGCGCCATCGTCGAGCACTACACCGACCTGCCGGTGCTCGGCGCCATCCATGAAGATTCGCGCATTGCCCTGGTCGAGCGCCACCTCGGCCTGATGCCGGCCAACGAAACCGAGGCGGCCGAGCACCGCATCGCCGCCATTGCCGAGCGTATCGCCGCCCAGACCGATCTCGATCGCCTGCTCGAAATCAGTCGCAGTGACCTCTCGCTGCCCCGGCCCGCTCCTCGCACCATCGAGACCCAATGGCCAGTGCGCATCGCTATCGCCCGTGATGCCGCCTTCGGCTTCTACTACACCGACGATATCGAAGCACTGACGGCAGCTGGCGCCGAGATCGTTTACTTCGACGCCTTGCGCGACGCTCACCTGCCGCCCTGTGACGGGCTGATCATCGGCGGCGGCTTTCCCGAATGCTTCCTCGACGCTCTGGAGGCCAACGCCGGCTTGCGTGGCGAAATCCGCGCCGCCATCGAAGCCGGACTGCCCACCTACGCCGAGTGCGGCGGTCTCATGTATCTCGCCCGTTCCATCCAGTGGCAAGGACAAACCCGCAGCATGGTCGGAGCCATCGCCGGCGATATCGTCATGCACGCCAAGCCCGTCGGGCGTGGTTACGTCAAGCTCGAACCAAGCGCTGACCATCCCTGGTATGCGGGCTCAACGCCGCTTCTGGCCGCCCACGAGTTCCACTATTCGAGCCTGGACAATCTGCCACCAGACAGCCGCTTTGCCTACCGGGTCAAGCGCGGCCATGGCATCGACGGCGAGCGCGACGGCATCATGTACAAGAATCTGCTGGCCTCATACACGCATCTGCGCGCCACCGCTGGTTGCGACTGGCCGGCACGCTTCGTTGGCTTCATCCGCAGTGAAGCACGCCAAGGAGAGAAACAGCGATGTTCCGCGTAACCACCGCCGCCGCCGAGCAGATCCAAAGTTCCGCCGACGTCCAGGCCGAGGACTCGGCACTCAGAGTCGCGGCCAAGGTCGACGACGATGGCCAGCTCGTCTACGGCATGGGCTTCGACGAAGAGCGCGAAGACGACCAGGTGATCGAAACGGAAGGCATCACGCTGCTGATCTCGCCGCGCAGTCAGGATTTACTCGACCAGGCAACGCTCGACTTCGTCGAGTTGCGCCCCGGCGAATTCCAGTTCGTTTTCTTCAATCCCAAGGAAGACACATGCTCCGGCCGTGACACGAAGAGCTGTGGTCCCTGCGGCGGAGGCTGCGCATGAGCCAGACACCGGCGCAGGCCGGCACTGTCTATCTGGTCGGCGCCGGGCCGGGCGACGCGGATCTATTGACGCTACGTGCCGCGCAGTTGCTGCTTGAAGCCGACGTCCTGGTCTACGACGCGCTGGTCTCCGCAGCAGTCCTGGATCGGGTGACGCCGACCGCCGAGCGCATCTACGCCGGCAAAGAGCGCGGCAATCACGCCATTGCCCAGGAGGATATCAATCACCTGCTGGTTCGGCTCGCCAAAGAGGGCAAGCGTGTCGTTCGCCTCAAGGGCGGCGATCCCTACACCTTCGGCCGCGGCGGCGAGGAAGTGGAAACACTGGCGGCCAGCGGCGTGCCGTTCGAAGTCGTGCCCGGCGTTACCGCCGCCGCCGGCGTTGCCGCCTACACCGGTATTCCGCTAACCCACCGCAAACATGCCCAGGCCTGCGTCTTCGTCACCGGCCATCTCCAGGACGGCACGATGAACCTCGACTGGCCGGGGCTTGCCCGCCGCCGGCAGACGGTCGTCATCTACATGGGCCTGCACGGCTTGCCGACCGTCTGCGCCAAACTGATCGAGCACGGATTGCCCGCCGATTGGCCCGCCGCCATCGTCCAGCAAGGCACGACGCGCAACCAGCGCACGGTCACCGGCACTCTGGCATCCCTGCCGAAGCTGGCGGATGAAGCGCAACTCAAGGCACCGACCTTGATCATCGTTGGCGAAACCGTCACGCTACAGAGCAAGCTCTCCTGGTTCGAACACCAGGCGTGGCTCGGCAACTGATTCGCTCAGTCCGACGATCCACCGCCCCCCGAGTCGCCGCCACCACCCGAGTCGCCGCTACCACTCGAACCACTGGGGGAAGAATCGCTCCAGCTGCTGCCGGAACTGCTCGCCGCCCAGCCGCTATCGCTCGACGCGCCGCTGCGGCTGCTGCGCAAATTGCCCCAGCGAATGGCTTTCGTGGTATCGACGCCGGCACCCCGGCGCCCGCTGCTGGCACCAACGACGAGAGCAACGAGTAGCGAGGTACCGATGACCGGCACCAGGAAAACGTCGTCAGCCACCCAGGAGTACAGGGCAAATGTACCGACGCCGAAGAAACCGGCGCTGACCAGCTTCGCGCGCCAGCCGAACCGCCGGCGCAGTAGAACGATCGCGACCACGACCAAGAGCACCTGCGCAAAGCCTCCGATCATCAGCCGCATCAGTGCCGGACCGATGGCGACGACGTCCGTCGGCGACTTCTTGGTAACGTCGGCCCTCGCCATTCGCGCCAGCAATTCATCGACGCCAACGCTGACCGCCGCGGCCGGGCCCGATTGCTCGAGCGCCGGTCGCATCCGCTCGACGAGTATCCGCTTGGCGATGGCGTCCGGAATATCGCCTTCCAGGCCGTAGCCGACATGGATGCGCATCCGATGGTCCGTGTTATCCGGTGCCAGCACCAGCAGCACACCGTCGTCGACGCCCCTTCTGCCGAGCTTCCAGGTGACGAACACCCGCTGCGCGAACTCCTCGATCGTCTCAGGCGCCGTCGTCGGCACGATCACGGCCGCGAGCTGCGAACCCTTGTCCTGGTTGAGCCGTCGGAGCTGAGCCGAAATCCGCTCGCGCTCAGCCGCCGGCAATACGCCAGTCGGATCGCCGATGAAACCGACCATCGCCGGTACCGGCTGCAGGTCCTGCTGGGCCACGACAGGGAAGGCAGCCAACCATGCGCCGACGATATACGACGCCAATGCCAAAGCTCTCGAGACGCGCATTCCGACTTGCTCCGTAGGTGTATGGCCAGACGCTGCAAGTCTACATGAGACCAACGGCAGCTGCGAAGACGCGAAGCGACCGGAGCGTATTCGGCGTAAAGTGAAGCACCCCCTACCTCTGGAGATCAGGCAGCCATGGAAAAAATTCGCATTGTGGTCATCGGTGCCGGCGAGACCGGTACACCCTTGCTGCAGCAACTGCTGGCGGCTCCTTTTGTCGAGGTCGTTGGTGTTGCCGATTTGAACGAGAACATGCCCGGCATTGCCTTGGCGCGCAAGCACGGTGTTCAGACGACCAAGGACTTCATGACGCTGATTCGCCTCGGCGACGCCGTCGATATCATCATCGACGTAACCGGCGTTGCGCCGGTGCGCGAACAACTGCGCCACCACATGCAGGAATCCGGCAACCATCACACNNTTTCGCCCATCACGAGTCTGCCGGAAACGCCAATGCGCACCTGGTTCCTTGTTCTCGCCTGCCTGCTGTCATCGACGGTGATGGCTGCTCGCCCCTATGACGAGTCGGCCGACGCCAAGGCCGGCTTGCAGGCGGCGCTGGGCGCTCCGGACGGGCTGCCGGTACTGGTGATCTTCGGCGCCAACTGGTGCGAGGATTGCCGCGCACTCGCCCGCGCCATGGCTGCCGACCCGCTGGCCAAGAAACTCGCCGCCGCCTTCCACGTCGTCAAGATCGACGTCGGCAATTTCAACAAGAATCTCGACATCGTCGCAAGCTACGGCAATCCGATCAAGAAAGGCATACCCGCAGCGGCGCTGCTGTCGGCAAACGGCAAACTGGTGTACGCCACGCACGCCGGCGAACTGGCCGACGCCAGGCGGATGAGCGAGGCGGGGATCAGCGATTTCTTCCGCCAACTCGCGGACAAGACCGCCATCAAGTAACGCCGCGACCCGTCATTTTGGCGGCGGCCGTGACTGTTCGACGCAGGCAGTTGGGCGATTATCATGTCGACCATGCCGGACAAGCACCAGGTTCACCATACCGAAGTCCAGATCAGCGCCGACGACGTGCGGCTCGACGGTCTGCTGGTCGTCGAACCTGCGTCATTGGGTCTGGTGCTGATGCTCGAACGAACAGGCACGACCTTGGCAACCGACCGTAGTGCTTTCATCGCCGCTGCCTTGCAGCAGGCAGGCCTGTCAACACTGCAAGTCGGCATGCTGGGCCACGAGGAAGAACGGCATGCGCCGGACAACTGGCATCAGGTGAGCCTGTTGGCGACGCGCCTGGAGGCCGTGGTGACCTGGGTTTCGCGTCAGCCGGGGCTGCAGTCGCAGCCCTTGGTCGTGCTCGCGCGGGAGGCTGCGGCGGGTGCAGCGGTGCGCGTGGCCGCACGCAAAACATCGCCCTTTGTCGCTATCGCCTGTCGCGGTGGACGGCCGGATCTGGCCGGCATGGAACCGTTACGAGCGTTGAGGACACCACTCTTGATGGTGGCCGGTGAATACGACGCGGTGCTACCCGCCAATCGTCAGGTAGAACAATTCCTGGCCGGCGGCGGTGAGTTGATTGTCGTTGCTGGCGCCTCCCACACCCTTGAGGAACCGGGCACGCTCGACGAAGCCAGTCGCCATTTCGCCACCTGGTTCCAGCGCCAGATTGCGGCAAGCGATCAGCCCGCCGAATAGGCGGGCGAGCCGCTGGCGTTCGGCGTAAATTATCGATAAGCTCCGCGGACAAAAAAAGAGGTAGGCAGCACTATCGACAAAACACACCAAGGAGGAAGTGCAGATGGGTTTGATCGACTGGCTCACCAAGGGCAAGCAAAAGCAGGCTGCGTCGGCAGGGGAAAGTGCGCAGAGTGTACGAGTCGAGCGCGGCACAGAAGTTGCCGGCCTCAATTTCAAGTCGGCGGTCGACGCGCACATGAAATGGAAGATGCGCCTCGATGCTTATATCAACGGCAGCAGTAGCGAGAATCTCGATGCTGGCGTCGTTTGCCGCGACGACCAGTGTCCGCTGGGCAAGTGGATTTATGGCCGCGGCGGCGGTGAATTCGGCTATTCCGAGACTTTCTTCGACATGAAGGCGCATCACGCACATTTTCACCGCTGCGCCGGCGACATCGTGCTCGCTGCCCAGGCTGGCGACAAAGGCAAGGCCCACCATTTGCTCCATCACGGCGACTATGTGCACGCCTCCGAGCGTGTAAAGAAGCTGCTGGCGCGCCTCTTCGTCCTGGTTTCGGACGACAAGACCGCCATCGACGCCCACATCAAGTGGAAGGAACGGCTGCAGGACTTCGTCCAGGGCCACAGCAATGAAGACTTGCAGGTCGACGCGATTTCCCGGGACGACCAGTGTGCGCTCGGCGCCTGGCTCAACGGTGAAGGCAAGGAACATTACAGCCACACCCCAACCTTCGAGGCCGTTCGCCGCAGCCATGCGGAGTTTCACCTATGCGCCGGCAAAGTGCTCGCCATCGCCCAGCAAGGGCGCCGCGACGAAGCGCTGGCGATGATCGAGGAAGGCGATTATGCGGCCGCCTCCGACAACATCACCTCAACGCTGGTGGAACTGTTCTCGCAGCGCCGCCAGTAACCTGACAGCGGCGCGGTGAGGCCATTGGCGACCGGTATAATCCGCTAATTCGTCGCCCCACTGTCGCCGTGTCCCCACCGCTGCTGCTCGCACCCGGCCTGGTCTTCCCCGAGGCCGGCTTCCGCCTCGATCTACCTCGTGTCACCGGTTCGGCCGATGCCCTGGCCATCGCCGAACTGGCGCCCCGCGGACGCTTCCTGCTGGTGGTCACCGCCCAACCCACGGATGCGCAACGGCTGATCGAAGAACTCGCCT
Organism: Rhodocyclaceae bacterium; assembly: GCA_003157035.1. Classification (GTDB taxonomy): domain Bacteria; phylum Pseudomonadota; class Gammaproteobacteria; order Burkholderiales; family Rhodocyclaceae; genus Fen-999. Next base: position 1,055 of record PMIF01000236.1, on the reverse strand, counting down.
GGTTTGCGCCGCAACTGCGCGCCCACCATCTTCCCGACTGGGAAACCCTCCCCTACGACAGTTTCTCGCCTCACCAGGATCTGGTCTCGGAGCGCCTGGCAACGCTCTATGCGATTACTCGTGGCGAATGCGACGTCCTGATCGTTGCCGCCGCCACTGCCATCGCCCGCATGGCGCCGCCCGCCTTCCTGATCGGCCATACCTTCTTCCTCAAGAAGGGCGACCAACTCAATCTCGACGACCTACGCAGCCAGCTGACATTGGCCGGCTATCAGCATGTCACCCAGGTCGTCGCCGCCGGCGAGTACAGCGTCCGGGGCGGCATCATCGATCTCTATCCCATGGGCTCGGCACTGCCCTACCGCATCGAGCTGTTCGACGACGAAGTCGAGACGCTGCGCACGTTCGACGTCGACTCGCAGCGCAGCCTCTATCCTGTGCCTGCAATTCGCCTGCTGCCAGCGCGCGAATTTCCGATCGGCGAGCCCGGCCGCAACAAGTTCCGCAGCCGCTTCCGCGANNCTGCGTGAATTCTGGCGCGATCTCGGCGGTCGCTACGACATGCTCAAGGGTGACCGATCAAGGCCGGTCATGGCGCCAGGCGATCTTTATCTCACGGAAGAGATTTTCTTCACCGCCGTGCGCGTCATGCCGCGCCTGCAACTAACTGCCGGCGACGAGGCAGCGCTGCCGCTGCCGACGATCGCCATCGACCGCAAGGGTGACGATCCGCTGGTCGGTTTGAAGCGCTTTCTGAGCGAATTCTCCGGCCGCGTACTGTTGGTCGTCGAATCGGCCGGCCGCCGTCAGACGGTGAGCGAGTACCTGGACGAACACGGTTTGCCGGCCGCCGTCACCACCGACTTTGCCGCCTTCATTGCAGGCACTGACCGCCTGACGCTCGCCGTCGCGCCCTTGTCGGGCGGATTCGTGCTGCCGGCTGCCGGACTGGCGATCATCACCGAAAACGAGCTCTATGCCGCCACGGCGCGACCGCGCCATCAACGCGATGCGGCTCGCCGGAGCAATCTCGAAGGCTGGCTGCGCGACCTCTC
>PMIF01000110.1 GCA_003157035.1 Rhodocyclaceae bacterium | reverse complement strand
TGGTGCTGGCCGGTCTGGGCAGCGTATTTGCCGCGTGGCGTTCCAGCCAAGGGCTCCTTGTGCAAACACCGGCGCGCATGCAGTCCAACGACCGCCTCGTGTTCGTTGCATTGGCGGTGATCGCGATCGTCGTCGCACAAGCCGTGGTGGCCCTGCCATTTTCCAGTTCGTTGGTGACGGGCGAGTTATCGGTCAGGTGGTTCGACGGGGCGCGCACGCCATTGCTCGCGTGGCTCGCCATGCAGGGCTGGTTCTTGCTCGTTATCGGCGGCTGGGCCTGGCAGCTTGCCTGCGAGCCGTGGGTTCGACCAGCGCCAGCGGCGGCAGCTTCGCTGGTACTCCGGGTATTGCGCGTCGCGCGCTGGTCGGGGATTGGCTACGCTGTTCTTTCGGCCGCGGTGGTTGCTGTTACCGGTGCCGGTGAAATTGTCGCCGTCGGCGTGCAGGTCGCACTCCTTGCCTGGTTAATCGAGTTGCTCTGGCGCAACTTGGCTTACCGCACCCGCACGATTGGTCTGCTTGCCGCAGTGTTGGCTTTTGCTCTTGATCTCTTGGTCGAATTCGTCGTGCTTGGCCAGGACATTGGCCGGATGAACACCTATTTCAAAGTCCATCTTCAGATCTGGATTTTGCTGTCGGTCGCAGCCGGCATCGCCATTGCCGAGCTTGCCGGGCAGGGTGCACTCCGGCGTGGCGCACGGCTCTATGCAGGACTCATTGGTATCGCGTCGCTGCTCGCACTCGCCTACATGCCTCTTGCGACCTACGGCCGCAGCCAGACGCGCTTTGATTCCGCCGCCCCGTTCACGCTCAACGGGGAGGCCTTCATGGCGAACGCGATCTACGACTACCAAGGACGATCCCTGAAGCTGGCCGACGATCTACGCCTCATCACCTGGCTGCGCAATCACACTGGCATCGACGATGTAGTCCTTGAGGCGCAGCTGCCGGAGTACCGCTGGGGCAGTCGAATGTCGGTATTCACGGGCCGTCAGACCGTCCTCGGCTATCGCCACCACGAGTCGCAGCAGCGCCCGGTGGCGGAGATCGGCAAGGCCATCGAACTGCGCCGACAGAATGTCGAAGCAATGTACAAGTCGACTGATACTGAGGCTGTATTGCAGGTGCTGCGCCACTATCGCGTTCGTTACGTGGTGGTCGGAGGGCTGGAGAGGGCGGCATATCCACCAGCCGGCATCGAGAAGTTCAATCACATGGTGGCCAATGGCGAACTCGAAACCGCGTTCAAGTCTGGTGACGACGTGATCTATCGCGTCGTCGCCGCTACCGTCGAGCAGCCTACCGGGGGAGCGCACTGGTGACCGCTATCCGTTCCTGGCAAAGGCGATCATTCGCGCGATGAACCTCACTTGCCTGATCTACTCCGGAAGATCCGTGCTTGCCCTGTTGATGGGCGTTCGCAACCTACCCAGCGTCGCCTGGGGGCTTCTGGCTCGCCCGGTATTCACTGTCTGCCTCAAGGGTGGCTACAGGTTTCGCGTCCGCCGCGCTCTCGACGTCGTGGTGCTGAAAGAGGTGATACTGGATCGCGAGTACCAGCGAATGGGCCCGGATATCGAGCCGGGATGGACCGTCGTCGACATCGGTGCCGCCCACGGCGAGTTTGCAATTCCAGCGGCCAGAAGGATCGGTGACGGCAGGGTAGTTGCCGTCGAGCCGGCCCCCGATACGGTCGAACTCTTGCGCGAGAATTTGCTCCTCAATCACGCCGAGCACGTCGAGTTGGTGCAGCGAGCCATTGGCGCTCGCAGCGGTTCAGTGATACTGAACCTGGGGGAGCGCGGTGCCATGATGAACTCGACAACCGTGTCAAACGCGACAGGGTGCGGCATCCGGGTGTCCATGATTACACTCGCCGAGCTGTTCGAATCGGCCCACATTGCACACTGCGACTACCTGAAGATGGATTGCGAAGGTGGCGAATACGAGATCCTGACAGCCGCACCAGACTCGACGCTACAGCGCATTTCGCGCATGGTTATCGAGTATCACGAGGGCGTCACCTTGCCCGGCCACGAAGACCTGGTGTGACGTCTCGAAGCTGCCGGCTTCTCGGTACGGGCAGAGGCGCATCCGGCGCGTCCGACTCAGGGATGGATTTACGCGCAGCGCGGGCAGGTCCAGCCAAGCTCTGTCGCGTCCGGCCGCCGCGGATCGTGACGCCGTACCGTCCCAGGCAAAGTCCCCGTTGAGGTCGTACGGCGGACTCAAAACGATCGGCAGCCGATTGGCCCCAAGCCGCCGCACTCGCAACCGCTGGCGCAATACGGGTCGCGAGCGCTTTGTGCCCGCCAATACCAAGCTTCAACGGCCACAGAAACAGTGGGTCAGCGCGATAAACGGCATGCCGATCGGCGACCGTTCGTTCATTTCTGTCAGCCACACCAAGTCCCGGGTTACCTCGCCGGCCACACCTGTCGGCAGCGCCGCCGGCAACAAGTGCAGGCCCAGGCGTTCGGCAGCCATCCTTGTCGCCTCGGCGCCCCAGCCTGCCACAAGCCGCTCGAACGGGCTGAGATCCGGTTCGATGTAAGCAATGCGCGCGGCTTCCGGCAACTTGGCGCGCTCGCGGGCGCTGTTGAGAGCATCCACGAAACTGCCCGTCCGATCGACCAAACCCCGTTCCTGCGCCTGGGCTCCGGTCCAGACACGACCCTGGGCCACGGCATCGATCTTTTCCGGCGTGCTCTTGCGGGCCTTGGCGACCAGGACCGTGAAATCGCTGTAGATCTTGGCGATGGCACCCTGGACCAGGTCGGCGAAGCGCGGATCGAGCGGCCGACGCGGATCATAGGCGCCGCCCAGCCAGGTGGTGGTGACACCGCCGGTGTTGATCGAAAGCTTCTCCATCGCCTTCTCGGCGGTCGGCAGCATGGCAAATACACCAATCGACCCCGTGATGGTGGCGGGATCGGCGATAACCTCATCGGCGGCCATGCTGATCCAGTAGCCACCCGAGGCCGCAACGCTGCCCATGGAAACCACCACCGGCTTGCCGGCCTTGCGGGTGAGTTCGAGTTCGCGGCGGACCAGTTCGGAGCCGAAAGCGCTGCCACCGGGAGAGTTGACCCGTAGCACCAAGGCCTTGATGTTGTCGTCGTCCCGCGCCTTGCGGATCAATTCGGCCGTCGACAGTCCACCAATCCGGCCAGCAGGTTCACGTCCGGCGGAAATCTCGCCCTCGGCCACCACTACACCGACCGCGTCGCCGAACCGTGGGTGATCGAGGCTGGCCAAGTAGGCTGCGAACGATATCTGCCGGAAGGTCTTCTTCTCCTCATCCTTGCCGCCTCGCTCGATCAAGGTCTGGCGCAACTCGTCGCGCGTCATCAGCCGATCCACCAGGTGATTGGCTACGGCGAGCTTGGCCGCATCATGGTCGGCGGCAGCGAACTGCTGCGGCAGTTCGTCGATCATCCGCATCACGCTGCCGGCGGGCAGCTTGCGCGCCTTCTCGATGCCCGCCAGATAGGTGCTCCAGAGACCCTGGTAGAGGTAGCCGTCGGACTCCAGGGTTTCCTTGGAGGGCCCATTGGCAAAGTACGGTTCGCCAAAATTCTTGTAGGCGCCCATCCGGATGACATTGGCGCTGACGCCGACGCGATCAAGCGCATCGCGATAGTAGTTGCGGTAGCGGCCATAGCCCTCGAGATACACGAGGCCCATGGGATGCAGCCAGACCTCGTCGGCATGGGCCGCCAGGTAGTACTGCCTCTGGTCGTAGTTGGCACTCCAGGCCACCACCTGCTTGCCGCTGGCCCGAAAGCGTTCGATGGCCCCGGCCACCTCACGCAAGCCGGCCAGGCCCGCGCCGGAGAAATCGTCGAGCATCAGTAGCACCCGGTCGATCTTCGGTTCTTTCGCGGCTGCTTCGAGCACGGCCAGAACATCGCGCAGTTGGGTCTCTCGCGGCGTACCTGAGCGTTCTCGGCCCAGCAGTTCCTGGCTGATCTGCTCGCCGACGCCGCTGGTTTGCTGCTCGACGAGCACACCGCCGAGATTCAAGACCAAGGTCGTCTTCTCCTCCAGCTTGGCGCGTTCGCCGAGAAACAACGCGGCCAGTACGCCCACTACCAGCACCAGAAACAGCAGGTTGAAAACCACGCGGCGCCCGGTATCGACTACGGACCAAAGAGCGGCGAAAGTGCGGCGCAATAACGAAGGCTTGGTGGACGACATGGACTACTCCAGGGCAAAGAAGGGCAACGGGCCTCGGCCGGATCAGGCCTCGCGGCCCGGCATGCCGACCAGAATAGCAAATGACCACGGCCTATGCACGGGCAACACCAGGAAGGCCAGAAATCAGGCCTTGACCGCCTTGAATTTGCTGAATTCAACCACTTCGCAAAACACGCGCATCAGTTCCGGATCGAGTTTGCCGCCAGTCTCCCGATGCAAGATTGCCATGATTTGCCCATGTGTTCTCGCCCCATGGTACGCCCGGGTGACGGCCATGGCATCGTAACTGTCCGCGATGGCAATGATGCGCGAGCAAATCGGAATACCGGTGCCTGCCAACCCATCCGGGTAGCCCGCGCCGTCGAAATGTTCGTGGTGATGGCGAATCAGGTGGGCCGCCTGTCGCGAACCTTCAAGCTCCGTCGCAGCAATGATCGTTTCGCCGATTTCGGAGTGTGTCTTCATTGTTTCCCACTCTGCCGCGTCCAGTTTCGATGGCTTCAACAGGATCTGGTCCGGAATTCCGATTTTGCCAATGTCGTGAAACGAAGCGGCAATGCCAAGAGCGTTCATCTCCTCCTTCGATAGCCCACAACATGCCCCGAGTTCCTCTGAAATGCCTTGCACGCGGTCGGAATGAAGTCGCGTCAACAGATCACGGTACCCCAGTGCAACCGCCAGGGCCTTTGTGTACCTGCGCAGGGCATTGAACGTCGGATCTGCCAATTCCATGTTGAGCGCTTCAGCCAGAGTCTGACCTCCGCAACGTGATTGTTCACCATACTAGACTACATTAGTACGGTATGTGATTGAAAAGCGGCTGACTCAGTGCCTTAGCGGCGCAACGGCGAAAAAAATGGCTCCCGTTTGGGAGCCATTCTTTCTCCGCGTTACCGCTGCTATTCCTCGTCTTCCTTCAGCTTGTGGCCGGCAGTCAACTTCTGCTGCATCTGCGGCGGCACCGCGGCGTAGTGCGAGAACTCGATGGTGTAGGCGCCCTGCCCGGCGGTAACAGACTTCAGCTTCGAGGCATAGTCGGAAATCTCCGCCAGCGGCACTTCGCCGGCAACCGCAACGGCACCGTAACCACGCGGTGTTGTGCCGGTCACGTGGCCACGCCGGCTCGAGAAGTCGCCGGCGATGTCGCCCATCGCGTTCTCGGGCGTGGTCACTTCGATGTTGACGATGGGCTCGAGCAGAATCGGGCCGGCGGCGAGGATCGCCTCGATCGTCGCCTTGCGCCCGGCCGAGGTGAAGGCGACATCCTTGCCGTCGACCGGGTGGGTTTTGCCGTCATAGACGATGACGCGCAGGTCGTCGACCGGGTAGCCCGCGATGACGCCGTCTGCCAGCGCCATGCGCACGCCCTTTTCCACCGCCGCCATGAAGACGCCGGGGATGACGCCGCCCTTGACCTGATCCACGAACGCGAAGCCGGTACCGCGCTCCATGGGCTCGATCTTCAGGTACACCTCGCCGAACTGACCTGCGCCGCCGGTCTGCTTCTTGTGCCGGCAATGGCCTTCGGCATTCTTGGTGATCGCCTCGCGGTAGGGAATGCGCGGCGGCTTGGTGTCGAGCTCCAGCTTGTATTGCGAGGACATCTTTTCCAGCTTGGCGCGCAGATGCATTTCGCCCAGGCCGCGGATGACGGTCTCGTGCGTGGTCGGGTGGCGCTCGACCTTGAAGCACGGGTCTTCGAGCTCAAGCTTGCGCAGAATATCGAACAGGCGCTGCTCATCGCCCTTCTTCTTCGTCTCGACGGCAAGACCCTCCATCGGCAGCGGGAACTCGAGCGGCTTGAGATGGATGTCGTCTTCGTCGTGCGAATCGTGCAGCACGNNGGCGCCGATATCGCCCGGCATGAGTTCATCGACCTCAAGGTAATCCTTGCCCTGCAACTGGTACAAGTGGCCAACCTTGAACGGTCGCTTGCCGTCGCCGACATAGAGCTGCGAGTCGCGGCGGACGGTGCCCTGATGGACGCGGAAGACACCAACCTTGCCCATGTAGGGGTCGGCGATGACCTTGAATACGTGCGCCAGCACATGTTTGCCGGCATCGGGCTCGGCATGAAAGGCCTCGGCATCCGGATCACCAAGCTTGCCCTTGTAGAACGGCGGTGCGTTACCCTCGGTCGGATTGGGCGCCAAGGCCGTCAGGACGTGCATCAGCTGGTCGATACCGGCGCCGGTCCTGGCCGAGACGAACAGGATCGGCACCAGATGCCCTTCGCGCAGTGCCTTCTCGAACGGCGCATGCAACTCGCTCGCCGAAGGCTCGGCGCCATCCTCGAGATAGCGGGCCAGCAAGTCTTCATCTTCCTCGACCAATTGGTCGATCAGCTCGCGATGGGCATGCGCCACGTTGTCGAAATCCGCGTCACCCGAGTCGTGCTCCAGAACCTCGACCACGTCGACGCGATCATGGGCCGGCAAGTCGAGCAGTTTGCACTCGTTGCCGAAGCGCTCGCGAATGTCGGCGACCAGGCCCGGCAAGTCGAGATTGTCGACGTCGATTTTGTTGACGATGATCATGCGCGCCAAATCGCGCTCCTTGGCCCAGCGCATCATCCGTTCGGTCATCAGCTCGATGCCGGTCTGTGCGTTTACCACTACTAGAGCCGTTTCAACGCCCGCCAGCGCTGCGATGGCCTGGCCGGCGAAATCCGGATATCCGGGCGTATCGACCAGATGGACATGGATGCTTTCAGCGGCGAAATTAACCAGGGCAGAGCTCAGCGAGTGCCCGGCGCTCTTCTCCTGCGGATCGAAATCACAAACCGTGTTGCCCTTTTCGACGCTGCCCTTGGCAGGAATCGAGCCGGCGCGAAACAACAACGTCTCTGCCAATGTAGTTTTGCCCGAGCCGCCGTGGCCGACGAGGGCAATGGCACGGATCGCTTCTGTGGCGTAGCTCGCCATGGTGCTCGCTCCCTTGCTAGTTGAATAGTTTGATGTTCACTCCATTCTACGCCGTTTGCCGACTCCGGCCGCCGGCCAGACTTTCCGCAAAATGCATCTTGACGACGACGCGCAAGCGATCAAAATAGTCGCAAAACCCCTCTCGGAGAAGCAGGTGCTCAGGAGTCGAAAAGGAATGGCGCGGAGCGGCAAAGACCAGCCGATTGACTCCGCAACCGTGCAGACGGGCTTCGCCCATACGCTCGGCGCCGAGTCGCAGCCGGATTCGGCCAACTTCGGACCTGGCGGTCAGGTTGCGCTTTTCGCGGCGCGCACTTTCGTGCCAACGTTGCTCGGTGGGCTGGTGGGTATTCTGCTCGCTTCGATGGTCACTTTATTCGCCTACCGCCATTTCAACGTCGTCTCCTCGCTCCGCCAAAGCGAGGCGGCAGCCCAGGTCACCGCCCAGGCGATCGTCGAGCCGCTGAACGCTGGCCTGATCACAGAAATCTCGCCGCCAGCACCCCGCATCAGCGACGAGACAGCAAAGGCGCTGCATGGACTGGTGACCAACAAGGCCGTGTACCGGATTCGTATCTACGATGGCGGCGGGCGACCTCTGTTTTCGACCGCAACCGGGGACACAGTGCAGCCGCTGCCGCCGGAGCTGCGTCCCACGGGCGTTGGCACGCCGACCGCTCGTGCCGGCTATCGCGACAGTTTCGGCCACCTCGGCGACGACGTTGCGAGCGACAACGAGGCCATGGTCTGGTTGACTCTTGGCAGCGGCGCCAGCACCGTCGGCATTTTCGAGGTCGACCTTGACTTGACCGCCAACGCCAATCATCTGGCGGAGCATCACCTGCTGGTTGCCGGTGGCGCCCTGATCATCCTGCTGGCCCTGTACGTGGCGCTCCTTCTCGGCATGCGGCAGATCGGCGCCAGCCTCCACCAGCAGCAGGAAAGCCTGCGTCGCGATGCCGAGTTGCTGCCGGCGATGTTCCGGCGTTCGATGCATGCCGAGGAAGAGGCGCGACAGCGCATGGCGGCGGAACTCGAGGGCCGTGTGGCGCAGACCCTGGCCACGGTCAAAGCCGAGCTTGAGGACGCCGCTGCCGCGCTACGTCGTGGCGAACTGGGTGCTGGGGCCAGACTCGATGCCGCCGTGCCACCGTTGCAGAAGATGATCAGCGGCGTCCGCGACGTGGCTGCCGCCCTGCACCGTCCGGGCGATGGCAACCTCGGCCTGACCGAAGCCATCGAAGCCATCCTCGGCGAAGCACGGGGCCGGCGGCCTGACATCGACATGAATCTGCGTTTCGAAGCAACCGACGGCGATGTGCCGACGATCCTGCACCCGGTGCTTCGGCGCGCCGCCGAGAGCGGCTTTGCCGGTGCCATCGCCAATGGCTACTTGACACGCCTGCGAGTACTGGTCGGCGTCGAGGGCAATGACGTCATCTTCCGTTTGCGCGATGACGCCACGGCGCCGACGCTCGATGATCCCGACAACCCGTACGCCCGCCTGCATGAGCATGTCCTGCTGTCCGGCGGCCGTATCGGCTTTCGGGCAAACTCCTGGGGCGGCATCGTCATTCGTGCCACCTGGCGTCGCAGCTAGCCGCTGCTATCATGGCGGCTCGATAAACCGCGGAGAACAATCATGGCGCTGATGGACTTCATCAAGAAGCAGTTCATCGACATCATCACCTGGACGGAAGACGACGGCGAAACCATGGCCTGGCGCTTCCCGATGCAGGATTTCGAGATCCAGTACGGCGGCTCGCTGACGGTGCGCGAGTCGCAGATGGCCGTGTTCATCAACGAGGGCAAGCTGGCCGACGTGTTCGGGCCCGGCATGTACAAGCTGACGACGCAGACCCTGCCGGTCATCACCTATCTGAAGAACTGGGACAAGCTGTTCGAGTCGCCGTTCAAGTCGGACGTCTACTTCTTCAGCACCCGCCAGCGCCTCGACCGCAAGTGGGGCACGCCAAATCCAGTCACCGTGCGCGACAAGGATTTCGGCATGGTCCGGCTGCGCGCATTCGGCATCTACGCCTACCATCTGGTCGATCCGAAGGTCTTCCACACCACCATCTCGGGGACCCTGGCCAGCTACACGACAGAACAGCTCGAGAGCCAGTTGCGCAACACCATCGTCGGCAGCATTTCCGATATCTTCGGCGAATCCGGCGTGCCCTTCATCGACATGGCCGGCAACCAGGAAGAGTTTGGCCGCGCGCTGAAGGCCAAGCTGGACCCGCTGTTCGCCAGCTACGGCCTGGCGCTCGATTCGTTGAATGTGCAGAACATCTCCCTGCCGGAAGAATTGCAGGCGATGCTCGATAAGCGCATCGGTGTCAACATGATGGGCGGCATGCAGGCCTACACGCAGTTCCAGACAGCCGAGGCGATTCCGCTGGCCGCCAAGAACGAGGGCGGCCTGGCCGGTATCGGCGCCGGCGTCGGCGTTGGCTTCGGTATCGGGCAACAGATCGCCGGCACCATGGCGCAATCGCTGAATCCAGGCGCGCCGGCGGCCGCTACTACGCCGGCGCCGGTTTCGCCGGATGAGGTCGTGGCGACCATCGAGAAGCTGCATGGCCTGGTCGAAAAGGGCATCTTGTCGAAGGATGAGTTCGAGGCCAAGAAGGCCGAGCTGCTGAAGAAGCTGGCCTAGGTCAGGCACCATGGTCCAGGTTGCGCGTTGTCCTTCGTGCGGCGCGCCGGTCGAGTTCAAATCCGCGGCATCGATTCTGGCGGTATGTGATTTCTGCCAGAGTACGCTGATTCGGCAAGGCGAGGCGCTGGAGAACCTCGGCAAGATGGCGGCCCTGATCGAGGACCGCAGCCCATTGCAGCGCGGTGCCGGCGGTTCCTGGCAAGGCCGCCGGTTCACGCTGGTCGGGCGCATACAGCTCAAGTACGACCAGGGCCTGTGGAACGAGTGGTATCTGCTCTTCGACGACGGCAACAGCGCCTGGCTGTCGGAAGCCGGCGGCGAATTCCTGATCTCACAGCAGGCGTCGGTCAAGGGTACCTTGCCACCATTCAATGCTGTACGGGCCGGCCAGCAGGTCACTCTGGGCAGTCGCAGCTATACAGTGAGCAACGTTCTGGTTGCCGAGTGCATCGCCGGCGAGGGCGAACTGCCGTTCAAGGTGGGCGCAGGCTATCCGGCACCGGTGGCCGACCTGCGCGACGACAGCGGCCATTTCGCCACCTTCGACTATAGCGACGCCGACGAGAATGGCAGCAATCCGCTGCTGTTTGTCGGCGAGGCGGTCGACTTCGGCAGCCTGGGCTGGAGCAATCTGCGCAGCGAGACGCCGTTGCCGAAGGTCAATGTCCAGGCGCGCAGTTTCAACTGTCCGGCCTGCGGCGCACCGATCACGGTCAGCCACGAAGATGTCGCCACGGTCGGTTGCGGCAGTTGCGGCGCGGTGATCGATTCCAGCGACGAACGGCTGCAGATTCTCGCCAAAGCCTCGCTGGCCAAGAAGGTGCAACCGCTTCTGGAACCCGGCAGCAAAGGCAACTTGCGCGGCCAGGTGGTCGAAGTGCTCGGCTTCATGCGCCGGCGTATGCGCGCCGACAACGTCGATTATTTCTGGACCGAATACGTGCTGCTGGCGCCCGACAACAAGCTGCTCTGGCTGACCGAGTACGACGGGCACTGGAACATCGCCCGCGTACTCTCCGAAGCCGTCAAAGTGATCGCCGGCACTGCCCGCCGCGGCAAGGAAAGTTTCAAGCACTTCGCCGCTTATACCGCCCACGTGGACTACGTGATCGGCGAGTTTCCCTGGCGCGTCTTGCTCGACGAAACCGCGCAGGTCGACGACTTCGTCGCCCCACCCCTGATGCTGTCGAAGGAGCAGACAGCGACGGAAGTAACCTGGACCTTGGGTGAATACGTGGCGCCGGCCGAAATTCAAGCCGCTTTCAAGACAGCGCCGCCGTTGCCCTATGCGCGCGGCGTCTATGCCAACCAGCCCAATCCTCACGCCACCTCGCATCGGACGGTCTTCCTGAGCTTCCTGCTCTTCGCAGTACTGGCACTGACCATCCAGTTCGTCCTCCTGGGCATGGCCGCGAGCAAGCAGGTGATCGACCAGACGCTGACCATCAACGCCGGCGACGACGAAGCACAGGTCACCGTGGAATTTGTCCTCGCCAGTGGCATGCGCAACCTCACCCTGAGCCACGATACGTCAGTCAACGACAACTGGGTCGGCCTGAACACGACGCTGGTCAACGAAGACACCGGCGACACTTGGCAGGACAGCCGGGAGATGAGCTACTACAGCGGTGTCGAGGACGGCGACTCGTGGTCGGAAGGCTCCCGCGGCGGCGACATGACTTTCTCCAACCTGCCGCCCGGGCACTATGTCATCGCCGTCGAGTCCGACATGGACGCCGGCAGCCCGCCAGTACGCGACCACATTCGCGCTGTCGGCCAACGCACATTGCCGCACTGGTCGACGCTGGCGTTGCTGCTCGGCGTGCTGGTCATCTTCCCCATAATCACGCGGGTTCGCCGCGGCGCCTTCGAAATCAAGCGCTGGGCGGAAAGCGACCACCCGCTGATCCATGCCTCGAGCGGTTCGGATGATGATGGCGGCTCCGATGACAGCGGAGATGGAGACTAGCCATGGCGCGCTTCTACATGATCCTTGGCATGCTGTCGCTCAGTGTTTTCGGCTATGCCCAATATCGAGGCTATGGCCTGTTCAACGGGCCGTCGCCCACCTACGTTCGCAGCGGCGCTATCGCCGGTAGCGGCAACGGTAGCTCTTACGGCGGTAGAACGGGCGGCTGGCATTCCGGCGGCATCGGTTCTCATCCCATATTCCACAAGTGAAGGAGCGAGACATGGAGTTGTTCGATCCCAAGATTCTGTTCAATTCGCTGGTTTATTCGATTCTCGGCGTCGTCGTGTTCTGGGTCTCTTTCATAATCGTCGACAAGATCACGCCCTACGAATTGTGGCGCGAGATCGTCGAACGCAAGAACCAGTCGCTGGCCATCGTCGTTGCCGCCATGTGCCTGAGCATCGCCATCATCGTCGCTTCGGCAATACATGGCTGATCGCGCGCAGACCGTGCCGGCCTCGCCGCCGGCACGACTGCAGCTGCCGCTGCTCGCTTCGGTCTTCCTCGTTGCCGCCTGCGGGCTGGCCTACGAACTGATCGCCGGCGCGCTGGCCTCTTATCTGCTCGGCGACTCGGTTACCCAGTTCTCGACCGTCATCGGCACCTACCTGTTCGCCATGGGCCTCGGCTCCTGGTGGTCGAAGCATATCGACCGCGATCTGGTCGCGCGTTTCGTCCAGATCGAAATCAGTGTCGGCTTGCTCGGTGGCTTCGCCGCTGCCGGCTTGTCTCTCGCCTTTGCCGCCAGTACCGGGCCCTTCCGCACCCTGCTCTACGGCACCGTGCTGGCGATCGGCATCCTGGTCGGCCTGGAGATTCCGCTGGTGATGCGGATTCTCCGTCGTGAACTGGCGTTCAACGAACTGGTGGCGCGCGTCCTGTCTTTCGACTACCTGGGCGCATTGGTGGTCTCGTTGGTGTTCCCGTTGCTCCTGGCACCCCATCTTGGACTGGTGCGCACCGGCCTGCTGTTCGGTTTGATCAATGCCCTGGTCGCCCTCTGGGCGCTCTGGTTGTTTCGCCAGGTGCTGGTCCGGCGGCGCGCGCTCACGGGCTTCGCGATCGTCAGCATCATTCTTCTCCTGGCCGGATTCGCCGCCGCCGGGCGCATCACGTCCCTGGCCGAAGGCTGGCTGTACGCTGACGACATCATCCACACCGAAACTACGCCTTACCAGCGCATCGTCATCACGCGCTGGCACGAGGACATCCGTCTGTTCCTCAACCAGAACCTGCAGTTCTCGAGCAACGACGAATATCGTTACCACGAAGCGCTGGTACATCCGGGGCTGGCGGCGCTGCCGGCGGCGCGCCGCGTACTGGTGCTCGGCGGCGGCGATGGCCTGGCGCTGCGCGAGATCCTCAAGTATCCGGGCGTTGAATCGGTGACTCTGGTCGACCTGGATCCGGCCATGACGCGCTTGTTTTCCAACTCGCCGTTGCTGCGGCAGTTGAACAACGATTCGCTCAACTCGCCACGGGTGCGCGTGGTCAACGCCGATGCCGCACGCTGGCTCGAAGACAACGACGACAGCTTCGACTTCATCGTCGCCGACTTCCCCGATCCGACCAACTACGCAGTTGGCAAGCTTTATACGACCGCCTTCTATCGTCTGCTCGACAAGCATCTTGCCGCGCACGGTTTGCTGGTGGTGCAGACGACTTCGCCCTATTACGCCCGGCACTCTTTTTGGTCGGTGGCGGCAACGCTGGAAGAAGCAGGTATGACGACGTCGCCCTACCACGCGCTGGTGCCAAGCTTCGGTGAGTGGGGCTTCATTCTGGCCGGTCACATGCCGTACGTACCGCCGAGCCGCTACGAAGTGCCGCTGCGGTTCCTGACCCCGGCGACGACGGCAACCATGTTCGAGTTTCCTGCCGACATGGCGCGCGTTGCCGCCCCCGCCAATCATATGAACGACCAGTCGCTGGTGCGCAGCTTCGAGGCCGAGTGGCGACATGCGCTGCACTAGGGTCTTGTGAAGCGGCGCAGCTTTCTGCAAACGGCGGCAGCGCTCAGTGCCGCCCCGATGCTCGCCTGCAGCCGCAAGACAGCGCCACCGCTGCCGCCAGGAACCTTGTCCGGCAACGACTTCGCCCTGGGCCATCGCTTGCGCAATCCGGACTTCCCGGAACCGGGAGAGACCAGGCGCACACCGGTGCTGATCATCGGCGCCGGCATAGCCGGCTTGTCGGCGGCTTGGCGGCTCGCCAGAGCCGGCGTGCGCGACTTCATGATTGTCGATCTGGAGGCTACCGCCGGCGGCAATGCCCGCTACGGTGAGAGCGCCATCTGTCGCTACCCGTTCGGTGCCCACTACCTGCCGCTGCCCACCATGGAGTCGACCGCAGTGCGTCACTTGCTCGCCGACTTCGGCGGCCTGCAAGGCGACCCACGGCTTGAGCGACCGAGCTACGACGAGCGCCTGCTTTGCCACACGCCGCAGGAGCGCGTCTATCACAAGGGCATCTGGCAAGAAGGGCCAATCCCCAGGCTGGGCGCCTCGGCGGACGACCGGCAGCAGTGGCTGCGCTTTCACGCCCGCATGGCCGAGTTCAAGGAGGCGCGCGACTTTCTCGGCCGCCGCGCCTTCGCGCTGCCTGTGGCTGCCGCGTCGCGCGATGCCCGCTGGCTCGGCTTCGACAGCGTGACCATGGCCGAGTGGCTTGCCGCCGAGAATTTCGATTCCGTGCCGCTACACTGGTACGTGAATTACGCCTGTCGGGACGACTTCGGTACCGACTACCGGCAAACTTCCGCATGGGCGGGCATCCACTACTTTGCCTGCCGCAACGGTCAGGCTGCCAATGCCGGCGGCGATGCCGTTCTCACCGCGCCGGAAGGCAACGGCTGGATCGTCCGCCGCCTGACGGAAAAGCTCGCCGATCGGTTGCTCACCGGCGCCGCCTGTTTTCGGCTGGAGCAGCAGACCAAGACCGTTACCGCGGACCTGTTCCTCAAGGTGGAGGGGCGAAGCATTCGTATCGTGGCCGAGCAGGTGGTCTGGGCGGCGGCGTTGTTCGTTTTGCCGCGCGTCGCCGTCTCGTTACCAGCGCCGCTGGCCGCGCTGGCCGGTGCTGGTGAATACGCGCCCTGGCTGGTTGCCAACTTGAGCTTGAGCGAGCTGCCGGCAGCGGGCGTCGGCGCGCCCCTGTCCTGGGACAACGTGCTCTACGATGCGCCGGGGCTGGGCTATGTGGTGGCCACGCACCAGCAAGTGCGGATCGCTCCGGGCCCCAGCGTCTTCACCTATTACCGTGTCTTGTCCGAGCTGCCGCCGGCAAAGGCGCGGGAGTTGCTGATGAACAGCTCGCGCGAGGCATGGGCAACAACGATACTCGAGGAACTCGGACGCGCCCACCCGGACCTGCCGGCGTTGACGACCAGGCTCGATGTCTTTCGCCATGGCCACGCCATGATCCGTCCACTGCCGGGTGTGGTCCATTCGTCAGCGCGGCAGGCGCTGGTCAACGGCTGGCAGCGCGTGCAATTCGCTCACGCCGATCTGTCAGGCATGTCCCTGTTCGAGGAAGCGAATTATCATGGCGTACGCGCGGCCGAGGTCATCCTGTCCCGGCTCGGCGTTGGCGAATCCAGTTTGTTGGCATGAACGGTCTGCACATCCTTGCCGAGTTTCACGGCTGCACCTGCGCAGAGGTGCTGCTGACGCGCGTCGACAGTTTGCAGGCGCTTTGCCTGGCCGCCTGCGGCGAGCCGGGGCTGACCGTAGTGGCGCAGGCGTTTCACGGCTTCGGCAGCGAAGGTGCGCCGGCCGGCGCGACCGGGGCGGTGGTACTCGCCGAATCGCACCTGGCCGTGCATACCTGGCCCGAGCGCGCAGCAGCCACACTCGACATCTACGTCTGCAATTTCAGCCAGGACAATCGGTCGGCGGCCGAGGCCGCCTACCGTTATCTCGAACAGGCGTTCAAGCCGACTCGGGTGGTACGGCGCGACATTGAACGAGGGGGAACATGACACTCACCGATCTCAAGTACGTCGTCGCCCTAGCCCGCGAGCGCCACTTCGGCCGCGCCGCGGACAAGTGCTTCGTCTCTCAGCCGACACTGTCTGTTTCCGTCAAGAAGCTCGAAGACGAGCTCGGCGTGATCCTCTTCGAGCGGTCGCCGCAGGAGGTGCGGGTGACACCGATCGGTGAGCGCATCGTTGCCCAGGCCGAGCGCGTATTGGCCGAGAGTGCGCAACTGGCGGAGATCGCCGCCGCCGGCAAGAACCCGCTGGCCGGCCCACTGCGCCTCGGTGTGATCTACACCATCGCTCCCTGGCTGCTGCCGAAGCTGGTGCCGCTATTGCGCCAGCGGGCGCCGGAGATGCCGCTGCTGCTCGAAGAGAACTACACGCACCGCCTGATCGAGCGCTTGAAGACGGCTGAGCTTGACGTCGCCATTCTGGCGTTGCCGATCGACGAGCCGGGGCTGGTGGCGCAACCTGTCTACGACGAGCTGTTTCGCGTCCTGCTGCCGGCGCGCCATCCGTGGGCGAAGGCAAAGGCGATCGAGCCGGCCCAATTGCTCGACCAGCCGCTACTGATGCTCGGCCGCGGCAACTGTTTTCGCGACCAGGTGTTGGATTTATGCACGGCAGCCGGTCAGGGCGGGCCGCAGGTGCTCGAGGGCAGTTCGCTGGAAACCATTCGCCACATGGTGGCCTCGGAAGTCGGCATCACGGTCATGCCGGCGACCGCGGTCGATACCATCGCCAAGAACGATCCGCTACTGCGCGTGCGCAACTTCACCCAGCCGGAGCCCTCGCGACGGGTCGGCATGGTCTGGCGCACCAGCTTCCCGCGGCACCAGGTGATCGACCTGCTGCGGCGGACCCTGCTCGACTGCAAGCTGCCGGGAACCCGCGTCGCGAAATAGCCCGATCTGGTCGCAGCCCAGGAGGCCACCGCCCGTACCGCCCGCAAGCCGGTCGCCTTGACCAGCGGCGCCCGGGCGCGAATAATTCTTATCCCGATTCGATGCCGACCGGAGCCCGTCGCGGGTTCGCGGTCGGCTAGGTCTGCCCACCAAAGCAATTGCCGGTACCCGCATGCACGAAGACGAAGACCTGAAGAACGCCGGTTTGAAGGTCACCTTGCCGAGGATCAAGGTGCTGGAAGTTTTTCGTACCGCGGAGACCCGGCACCTGAGCGCCGAGGATGTCTATCACCAACTCGCCGGCCACCACGCCGATGTCGGACTGGCAACCGTCTACCGCGTCCTCACGCAGCTCGAGGAAGCAGGCATGCTGGCGCGCAATACTTTCAACGCCGGCAAGGCAGTCTACGAGCTTAACGAGGGCAAGCATCACGACCACCTGATCTGCCTCGGTTGCGGCCGAACCGACGAATTCAACGATCCGACCATCGAGAAGCGCCAGAAGGCGGTCGCCGAGTCCTTCGGCTATGCCTTGCGTGATCACCAGATGGCGCTTTACGGCTACTGCCCGGCTTGCGCCAGCAAACCCGGCCGCGCTTAGGGCCTGTCGATCATCTAGCCGCCCCCCAATCGCTGTGCCGCGGCCATAGCCTCGCCAGAAAGTTGCGGTTGACATACGGAATGCGAATCATTATCGTTCGCATATCGACTTGGAGAACCTATGAACCACCTTGCCAGCTGCCTTGCCATCATTGTCGCGCTACCAGTGCTGATGCCCGTAGCCCGCGCCGACGAACCCGATGCGCGCCTGACGATCCGGAACCACCGCTTTGAGCCTGAAGAGCTGCATGTTCCGGCCGGGCAGAAGATCCGCCTACTGGTGACCAATCTCGACGCCAGCGCCGAGGAGTTCGAAAGTCACGAACTGAATCGCGAAAAAGTCATTCCCGGCAGCGGCAGCGCCTCGCTCTACCTTGGCCCCCTGGCACCTGGACGCTACCCCTTTATCGGCGAGTTCCATGAATCCAGCGCTCGCGGCAGCGTGGTGGCGGAATGATGCTCGGCGCCACCATCATCGTCTTTCGCGAAGTCCTTGAAGCGGCGCTGATCATCGGCATCGCCGCAGCAGCAGCCCGCGGCTCTCCCGGCCGTGGGCGCTGGCTGGCCGGCGGCGCCATCGTCGGCCTGCTCGCGTCTACGATCGTCGCGGCACTGGCCGGGGAACTCACCAATCTGGCCGGCGGCAACGGCCAGGAACTGCTCAATGCCGCCATCCTGGCCGTGGCCGTGCTCATGCTTGCCTGGCACAACATCTGGATGAGTCGCCATGCCAGGCAGCTGGCGCGCGATACCAGGCAGCTCGGCGAAGCCGTTGCCGAGGGCCACCGCGACCTTTCCGCGCTGGCCACGGTCGTTGCGCTGGCGGTAATGCGTGAGGGCTCCGAGACCGTGTTGTTTCTCTATGGCCTGCTGGCCGGCGGCGATGGCACGACAGCAACCGTGGCGACTGGCGCCACGCTCGGCCTCGCCCTGGGTGCGCTCGTTGGTATCGGTCTCTATGCCGGCTTGTTGCGTATACCACCGCGGCTATTCTTCTCAACCACCAGTGGCCTGATTCTGCTGCTGGCTGCAGCCATGGCCAGCCAGTGCGCACGCATCCTGATCCAGGCCGACTGGCTACCCAGCCTGGCCAGCCCGCTCTGGAACACCTCGCGATTGCTGGCGGACGATTCCGCGTTGGGCAGGCTGTTACATGCGCTGGTCGGTTACGACGCCAGCCCGGCCGGAATGCAAGTCATCTTCTATACCACCGCCTTCGTTGCGATCGCTGCCGGCATGCGCCTGGCACGCCTTCCAGCCCGCAGCACTTGAAGGGGATCAAGCGTGAAGCTGACGACACCGCTGTGCGCAGTGGGCTGCTTGCTGACCGCCAGCCACGTGCTGGCCGAGCCCGCCGACTATGTCGCGACACCGATCGTCGAGGCCGGCGAACGGGAAATCGACTTCAAAGTCGGCCGTGCGGCCGGGGCCGGGGGGGCCCATGATGCCGCTGCCAGCCTGGGCTTCGGCTATGGCGCCAGCGAGCGCTGGTTCACCGAGGTCTATGTCAAGTACAAGGACCAGAGCAGCGCCGGAAGCAAATTCGACGCTGTCGAATGGGAGAACAAGCTCCAGCTCACCGAGACGGGAAAATATCCCGTAGACCTCGGCGTGCTGCTCGAAATCGAACACCCGCAGGACCACGCAGAAGGCTGGGAGGTGCGCTGGGGCCCGCTGCTGCAGACGGAATTCGGCAAGTGGCAGCTCAATCTCAACCTGTTCTTGCAGCGCAACTACCGCGCCGAACAGCCGTCGACGATCCAATTTCTCTATCAGTGGCAAAGCAAGTACCGCTGGCGCAAGGAGCTGGAGTTCGGCATTCAGGGTTTCGGCGAGACCGGCAGCTGGCACGACTGGCTGCCGCGCGACGAGCAGAATCACCGCATCGGCCCGGCCCTGTTCGGCAAGTTCGGCATCGGCGGCGGCCGCCAGCTGGAGTACAACGTCGCCTGGCTATTCGGCGCCTCGCGTGCTGCCCCCGCCCACACGCTGCGGGCGCAACTGGAATTCGAGTTCTGACGGCCTGATTCACACGGCTCACCGCGCACCGCCCGCCAATAGCTCGGTTCTACCTATGTCAGGCTGGCATCTGCCATCACTGACATGCCAGGAGCGGGTCAAACTGCCACGCCTGGCCAATCGGCTACTGAGCAATATTCGGCTTGAGAGCCACCGCCCTTTCCGATCAATGACATACACCGCCTACAGTCGACGCTTTACCTGGCACGATATTTGATACGGGTTTTCCTAATCGATTAGCGAGAACACCACTGCCGCGCTAACGCGCAGCCGAACGTCGACCTCTGGTTGGCAGCGGCAAGGTCCGGGCATCCGGGCCGGCGGAGGAGACAGTTGCCAAGAATTCGACCCTTCTGACGAGGGGCATGTGGTCGTTTCACACTCAAGGAGGAGTCATGCTGAAGGTCATTGCAGGTGTGGTCGCGGGTATCGCCGCGACATTGGCGCTCGTTTGGAGCATGGCGGGCAGTTTGGCATTCAATGAGCAGGAGAGCCCGTACACCGTCGAGGAGACGGTCGCGCGCATCCAGCACAACATCCAGGACACGGGCAACGGCTGGTCCCTCATGGGCCTGCGCAACCCTATCAAGCCGTTACAGGCAGCGGGGGACGACGCGCTGCCGGCGATGATGATCGAGGCCTGCAGCAACAAGTATTCGGGCCCGATCCTGAAAGACGATAACGTTCGCTTCCTGTCGATCCTGATGCCGTGCAAGATCTCGATCTACAAGAAGAGCAACGGCAAGGTCTACATCGGTACCATGAACGCCGGTCTCATCGGCAGCCTGTTCGGGACGACCGTCGGCGACATCATGAAGAACGTCGTCGCCGACCAGCAGAAGTTCCTCGTCATGGATCCGAACAAGCCGGCGCCGGCGATCATCCTGCCCAAAACGGGCGGCGAGGGCGGCTCCGGCGGCGGCTCCGCCGGCGGTTGCTGAGCGCGGAGACGACAAAATGACTGTGACCAAACCACTGCTGACAGCGTTTCTGCTCGCCGCAACCATCGCACTAGCTCCAGCCTGGGCCACGACGCAGGCTCCGCCCGCGAAGAAGACCACGGCCGATCATGCCAAATTCAAGGAATTGCAGCGCAATTTCGCCAGCGGGCCGGAAGTGACCAAGGCCTGCCTGTCCTGCCACACCGAGGCGGCCGACCAGGTGCAGCACACCAAACACTGGACCTGGGAGTACACCGATGCCAAGTCCGGCAAGAAACTCGGCAAGCGCGCCATCATCAACAACTACTGCACCACGACCATCTCGAACGAGA
Organism: Rhodocyclaceae bacterium; assembly: GCA_003157035.1. Lineage (GTDB taxonomy): Bacteria > Pseudomonadota > Gammaproteobacteria > Burkholderiales > Rhodocyclaceae > Fen-999. Next base: position 47,107 of record PMIF01000110.1, on the reverse strand, counting down.
AGGACTGCATGGCCTGCCACGCCGGCTACGGCTGGAAGGACAGCAACTTCGATTTCACGGTCAAGGAGAACGTCGACTGCCTGGTCTGCCACGACAGCACCGGCACCTACCGCAAGCTGCCCGGTGACGCCGGCCATCCGGTTTATGAGCGCAAGGAGTTCCCCAAGGGCTCGGGCAAGTTTGTCGATCCGGTCGACCTGCAGAAAGTGGCGCAAAAGGTGGCCATGCCCAGCCGGGCCAACTGTGGCGCCTGCCATTTCTTCGGCGCTGGTGGCGACGGCACCAAGCACGGCGACCTCGACAGCGCGCTGAAGACGCCCTCCAAGGCGCTCGACGTGCATATGGATGCCACCGGGCTGAACTTCAGTTGCGTCAAGTGCCACCAGACATCGGGGCACGAAGTGGCGGGCAGCCGTTACGCAATGGCGGCCGCCGTCACTGGCCATGCCCGCGTCCGCGGCGCCCAGGACGACCAGCCGGCATCGTGTCCCTCCTGCCACGGCGACAAGCCGCACCACGAGAACGCGCTGCTGATGGAACGTCTGAACGCGCATACCGACAAACTCGCCTGCCAGACCTGCCACATTCCCGAGTACGCGCGCGACGGCATCGGTACCGAGAAGTCGTGGGACTGGTCCACAGCGACCAAGATGGGGCCGGAGGGCAAGCCCGTTCTGATCAAGGACAGCGCCGGCCGGCGTGCCTTCGACTCGAAGAAGGGCAACTTTGCCTGGGACTCCTATCTGGTTCCGGAGTACCGCTGGTTCAATGGTCAGGTCAGCTACATAACGGTCGGTGACAAGATTGACCCGAGCGGCATCGTCGAAATCAATCACCCGGAAGGCAAGGTGAACGATCCAGCGTCACGCATCTGGCCCTTCAAGATCCATCGCGGCAAGCAGGCCTATGACGCGGAGAACAACATCCTCGCCGTCACGCACACGGCGGGCGAGGATGAAACTGCGCTGTGGGCCAATTTCGACTGGCAGAAGGCCATCACCGCCGGCATGAAGACTGCGGGGCTGAGCTACAGCGGCAAGTATGGCTTCGTCAGCACAGAGATGAGCTGGCCCATCACCCACATGGTGGCGCCCAAGGATGCAGCGCTGCAGTGCGCCCAATGCCACGGCGCCGAGAGCCGGCTGGCTGGCATCGACGGTATCTATTTGCCGGCGGTCCACGGCAGTCGGTTGATTGACCTGCTCGGCTGGCTGGCCGTTGCCGCCGCGCTCGTGGGCGTGCTGATCCACGGCTTCACGCGCTTCTGCTTCTTCTGCAACAAGAACAAGACCCCGGAGAACCCGCAATGAGTACCGTCACCCGAATTTACCTCTACAAGCGCTACGAGCGCTTCTGGCATTGGTCGCAGGCCGCGCTGGTGATCGTTATGCTGTTCACCGGCTTCGAGATCCACGGCGCCTATCACTTGTTCGGCTTCCGCGGCGCCGCCACCTACCACGTCTTCGCGGCCTGGACACTGCTGGTGTTGTGGGCCTTTACCATCTTCTGGCAATTCACCACCGGCGAGTGGCGGCAATACATCCCGACCTTGAAGAAGGTGGATGCGATGGTCCGCTATTACCTGGTCGGTATCTTTACGCACGCGCCGAACCCCTTCCGCAAGACGACGACCAAGAAACACAATCCCTTGCAACGCCTGGCCTATCTGGCATTGCTGGCGATGGTCTCGCCGATCATCTGGGGTTCGGGACTACTCTACCTGTTCTTCGCCTACTGGAAGGCGGTGGGTGCCGACGCCTATCTCTCGCTCGAAGGCGTGGCGCTCGCCCACACCGCGGGGGCCTTCATGATGCTGGTGTTCTTCATCGTGCACGTCTATCTGACGACGACCGGGCACTCACCGTTCGCTCACATCAAGACCATGATCACTGGCTGGGAAGAAGAAGCCCCCGAAAGCTAACAAGCAGCGCCCCGGAAGCCCCGGGGCGCTCCAGCACTTGCTACTTCTTGGCGAAAGGTTCCGGACGCGGGGTCTTGTCGTTGGACGGCGGCAGGATAGGCAGCTTGAAGTCAGGCTGATCGCCGGTGAGCGTCTTCAGGAAGGCGACAATTTTGGCATTCTCTTCGTCGGAGAATTTCTTGCCCAGTTGCAGGCGCCCCATAGTATCCACAGCGTCGGTCAACGTCTTGGCGGCGCCGTCATGGAAGTAGGGGTAGGTCATTTCGACGTTGCGCAGCGTCGGCACCTTGAAGTTGAATCGGTCGGCGTCCTTGCCGGTGACGGCGACGCGGCCCTCGGCCGGGCTCGACGCCTTGTAGGGCTCGACGACACCCATCTTCTGGAACGAGTTGCCGCCGACGGCCGGCCCGTTGTGGCAGGCGACGCAGCCGCTGTCCTTGAAGAGCTTGTAGCCGCCCAGTTCATTCGCCGACAATGCCTTCTTGTCGCCCTTCAGGTACTTGTCGAAACGTGAGTTGGGCGTGACCAGCGTCTCTTCGAAGGCGGCGATCGCCTTGGTCACTTCCTCGATCGTCACCTTGTCGCTGCCGAAGGCCTTCTTGAACTGGGCAACGTAACCGGGAATCGACTGCAGTACCTCGACGGCAAGGGCGTGGTTGGAGGCCATTTCGCCCGGATTGGCAATCGGGCCGCCGGCCTGGGCCTGCAAGTCCTTGGCGCGGCCGTCCCAGAACTGCGCCAGGTTCATGCTGGAGTTGAGTACGGTGGGTGCGTTGATTGGGCCTTCGTTCCAGTTGTGGCCGATCGAGGTCTTGAGGTTGTCGGTGCCGCCCATCGACAGGTTGTGACAGGAGTTGCAGGAGATGAAGCCGGACTTCGACAGGCGGGGGTCGAAGAAGAGCTTCTTGCCCAGCTCGACCAGAGCGGGGTTGGCCACCTTGGCGGCGGGGATCGGCTGAATGGGTTCATCCGTTGCGGCCCAAGCCAAGGGCAGCGCGACGGTCAATAAGGCCGCAGCGATTATGCGTAGTTTCATCATGACTTTCCTTCCTGAGTTGAGAGATGCAGCGCAACATACGACTTGACACAGGTTCGCAATTTACCCATACAATTGGCGTGGGCGTTGACGTAAGTCAATGATTTTATTGTAGTTTTTATCTATGCAACGTATAGCAGATTCCTATGAGGCCCGAACATGAAGCTTTCCGCACTGCGCTATCTGGTCGCCTTCGCCGACGAAGGCTCGTTCAGCAAGGCGGCGGAACGCTGCCAGATTGCCCAGCCGACGTTGAGCGTTGCGCTGCAGAATCTGGAAGCACAATTGGACGTCACGCTGATCGACCGGGCCAAGGGACACGTCGTCCTGACGGAAATTGGCCGTCAGGTGGTGGCGCAGGTGCGGCGTGCCCTCGATGAAGTACGGCGCATCGAATTGGTCGCCCAGTTGGGCAGGGACCCGTTGCATGGCGACTTCCGCCTGGGCGTGATCCACACCATCGGTCCCTACCTGCTGCCGGAACTCATCGCCTCCTTACGCCGGGTCGCGCCCGATCTGACGCTATATATCGAGGAGAGCATGACCGCACTGCTCGCCGACTACCTGAAATACGGCACTGTGGACGCAGCGATCATCGCCCTGCCCTTCGACATGCCTGGCATCGAGACGCGCGCCCTGTACGACGAGGCATTCGAGGTCGTGGTGCCGCAAGGCCATCCCTGGGCAAAGCGCAAGCGCATACCTGCCGAGGAAGTGCGTGGAGATGACGTCCTGGTCTTAAAGGCAGGCAACTGTTTCCGCGAACAGGTACTGGACGCCTGTCCGGATATCAGTCACGCCGAAGGATCATTGCACCAGGGCCATTCGATCGAAACCATCCGCTGCATGGTCGCTTCGGGATATGGCATTTCGGTGCTGCCGGCAGCAGCGCTGACCGGCCCCTACCGTTCGGAAATGGTGGCGGCGATTCCCTTCGAGGAGCCGGCACCGGCCCGCCGCGTCGCCCTGGCCTGGCGGCGAAGTTTCGCCCGGCCACAGGCCATCGAGGCCATCGTCGCCGCAGTGGCGTCGATGCGCAATCCGAGCTATCGCCTGATCGAGGCCTGAGCCTACTTGCTCTTGCTGGCCGCGCGTTTGCGTGGCGCGGCCTTCTTTGGCTCGGCCGCCGGTTTGGCTGCCACTTCTTGCTTTGGCGCCGCCTTGGCCTTCGGCTTGCGTGCCTCGAACTCGAAGCCAACCTTGCCGTCAGCACCACGGATCAGGTAGGCGGAGAACTTCTTGCGCGTGCGATTCGAGACGAAGCCCTTGAGCAGGCTGGTCTTGCCTGTTTCCAGGAGCTTCGCCATCTCGGCGCGGGGAACTTCCTGTTGCAGGATGATCTTGCCCGAGCGAAAGTCGCAGGACTTCGCAGCGCCGGTCGCTTTTTCACAAACATAGGCCATGCCGTGCTCGAAGACGCGGCTCTGGCACTTCGGGCAAGCGCCCAGCGCTTCCTGGCCGGAGAAGTCGACCTCCTCGGCGTCGCCGTCGCCGTCGGCATTGCCGAAGTCAAACTCGGGCATGTGTTCGCCGTTGAGCTTGATAATGGCGGCAAAGGCACGGCCCATCTTGCTGCGGAAACCCTGCAGTGGCCCGATCACGCGCTGACGCAGCAGTTGCTCGATTTCTTCGGGCTCCCACTGCCGGCTGGCGACGACCTTCCAAAGCTTGTAGTCGCATTTCTCACATTCGAAGCGCTTGTAGGTCTCGCGCAGCATGCCGCCGCAGCGCGGGCAGGGTGTCGACAGTGTGCCGAAAGTCCCCTCGGGCAATTCGCCCTTCTTGATACGCTCGACCATCACTTGCGTCTGATCGACGATGTGGCTCATGAACTCNNGCCGGTCAGTTCCGGCGAGCGGATCTCGTCGATGCCGAGCTTCTCCAGCGCGAACAGCAAAGAGAAAGCCTTGGCCGTCGGCTGCAGTTCACGACCGTTGCGATGGACGTACTCTTCGAAGATCAGGCCTTCGATGATCGCCGCCCGCGTCGCCGGAGTACCCAGCCCGCGCTCGGACATCGCTTCGCGCAATTCCTCGTCCTCGACGAGTTTGCCCGCACCTTCCATGGCCGAGAGCAGCGTCGCTTCGTTGAAGCGCGGCGGCGGCTGGGTGGCCTTGGCCTTGACTTCGATATCGTTGGCCCAAACGCGCTCCTTGGGCTGCAAGGTCGGCAGGTTCGGATTCTCGTCCTCTTCCTGCGCTTCCTTGCCATAGACGGCCAGCCAACCCGCCACGACCAGAACCTTGCCCTCGGTCTTGAACGCTTCCTTTTCGACCCGCGTGATGCGCGTCGTCACGTTGTATTCAGCGGCAGGATAGAACACGGCCACGAAACGCTTGGTGACCAGGTCATAGATCTTCTGTTCGGCCTCGGAAAGGTGCTTCGACTCGGTGCCGGTCGGGATGATCGCGAAGTGGTCGGAAATCTTGGCGTTGTTGAATATCCGCTTGTTCGGGTGCACCCAACCATTCTTGGCAATCTCGGCGGCGAAAGACGCGTATGGCGTACCGGCGAAACTCTTCAAGGTGTCCTTGACTGCACCGAGGTAGTCTTCCGGCAAGTGGCGCGAATCGGTCCGCGGATAGGTCAGGACCTTGTGCTTTTCATAGAGCGCCTGCGCGATGGACAGGGTGGTCTTGGCAGAAAAGCCGAAGCGGCCATTGGCCTCGCGCTGCAATGAAGTGAGGTCGAACAACAGCGGCGACAACTCGGTCTTGGGCTTGCTCTCCTCGGTGACCTCGCCATGCTTGCCCAGGCACTTCTGGCGGATCGCATCAGCGCTGCCCTTGTCCCAGAGGCGCTCCGCCTTGGCGTGCTCATCGTCCGACTTCTTGAACTTCTCGTCGAACCAGCGGCCGCGATAAGTGCCGGCCAGCGCCTGGAATTCGGCTTCGACTTCCCAGTAGTCGCGCGAGACGAACTCCTTGATCCGCCGCTCACGCTCAACCAGGACGGCCAGTGTCGGCGTCTGCACCCGACCCACCGTCGTCTTGTAAAAACCGCCTTCCTGCGAATTGAAGGCTGTCATCGCCCGCGTACCATTGATGCCGATCAGCCAGTCGGCCTCCGAGCGGCAGCGTGCGGCATCGGCCAGCGGCAGCAATTCCTGGTCCGAGCGCAGATGGGCAAATCCCTCGCGAATGGCGTTGGTGGTCATCGACTGCAGCCACAGGCGACGGATCGGCTTGTCGGTCTTGGCATGCTGGATGACATAGCGGAAGATCAATTCGCCTTCGCGGCCGGCGTCGCAGGCATTCACCAGGCCGGCGACATCCTTGCGCTTGATCAGGCGTGCCAGCAGCTTCAGGCGGTCGGCGGTTCTTTCGATCGGATTCAGGGTAAATCGCGGCGGGATCACCGGTAAATGGGTGAAGGTCCATTTGCCGCGCTTGACCTCATATTCTTCAGGTACCGCGAGTTCGAGCAAATGACCGACCGCCGACGAGAGCACGTAGTCGTCACTCTCGAAGTAGTCGCCCTCGCGCGTGAAGCCGCCCAGCGCCTTGGCAATGTCCTGGGCAACGGAGGGTTTTTCGGCGATGATCAGCTGTTTTGTCATATCCACACGGTACGTTTGAGCGCGGGATCATAAGCGGCCCCGGCGGCCGCTGGCAAGTCGGCCACGTCAATGCATCAGGGCGGGAAGATCTTCGTCTTCCGCCAACATGTCCTCAAAGACCAGGTGATCGAGTGCCAACTGCCGTCGCCACATCACCATCAAAACGATGACCTTGAACTTGGCAAGCGAGACTACGGCGGCATCTACGGCCATCGCCCGCTCGACGATCATTTCGCGGGCGGTGACGTCGATGGCCCGCTCGCCTTCCAGATAGGCAAGAAGACCGCGGCAGTCGGCGGGTAGCTTGTTGACTTCGGTAGGGCAGTAGACGCGCATGCCCTTGGCTTCGGGCAGGCGCTGCAAGCTGCCATCTTCATGCGCCTGTTCAAGTCCGGCCAGCCAGTTGAGGGCAGCACTGATCTCGTCGTCCTCGAATCCGGCGGCCGCCAACCTGCGCGCCAACGCATCCGGACCCGGGCAGGCCCCCGGCAGGTAGTTCTCGAACACGTAGACCAAGACGTCGAACATGGCTCTCTCAAGCAAGATATCACGGTAGGCGCTGGTAGCGGCCACCCGGCAACTGGACGACGTAGCCATCCAGTTCGAGCGGCAGCAGCAGCGACAGCACCTGTTCCGTGGTCAGACCACAGCGGCCGGTCAAGGTATCCAGGTCACAGGGATTGTAGCCAAGTTCTTCCAGCACGCGCAGGGCCGACGGGTCCTCCGGTAGCCGTCGGCTCGCCGGCGGCGCCACAACCGACTCCCAGCGCAGTTCGGCCAGGATATCCTCGGCCGATTCGACCAGCTTCGCACCCTGCTTGATCAACTTGTGGCAGCCCTTGGCCAACGGCGAATGAATGGATCCCGGGATAGCGAACACCTCCTGCCCCGCCTCGGCTGCCAACCTTGCCGTGATCAAGGAGCCACTGCGCTCGGCGGCCTCCACCACCAGACAACCCCTCGCCAGGCCTGAGATCAGGCGATTTCGCCGCGGGAAATTGGCCGCCAGGGGAGGCGTGCCGAGCGGAAATTCGCTGACCACGGCACCATTCTCGGCAATTTCCCGGGCCAATTGCTCGTTGCCCGCCGGATAGATCCGGTCGGCGCCGGTACCAATGACCGCAATGGTCGAACCCCTGCCGGCCAAGGCGCCACGATGAGCCGCGGCATCAATACCGAGGGCCAGACCACTGATAATGGTCAAACCGGCCGCCGACAGCGTGCCAGCAAAGGCGCCGGCATCGATCTCGCCTTGCCGCGTCGCATTGCGGCTGCCAACGATTGCCAGCGCCGGCCGATTGAGCAACTCCGCGCGGCCTTTGACATAGAGCAGTACCGGTGGATCCGCGCCGTTGAGCAGGGCTTGTGGATACGCAGCGTCAGCGAGGGTGACGGCCTGATTGCCCGGCTGGGCGATCCAGTCGAGGGCTTGAGCAACATCATCGGCGAACTCGTCTTGCAGCAACCGATCAGCGACTTCGGCGCCGACCGCGGCACGCACAGAGGCAAACGAGGCGGCGAAGATGTGTTCCGGCAGCCCGAACGCCGAGAGCAGCCTGCGTTTGGCCTCACCACCGAGGCCGCGGGTCAGGGCCAACCGCAGCCAGCACCGCAACCCGGCGTCTGTTGCCGGACTCGTCAGGGTTTCTGGACCACGTCGCCGGGCGAGACCGGGCGTGAGACTTCCATCACCAACCCATAGGAGACACGATCGAAAACGCGGAAGACGAACAGCAAGCCGTAGCGCTCATCTGGCAGAGCCATGGTTTCCCGGTCCGACTCGAATCGGTTGGTGACCACCCCGCCGGAGCGATAGATCGCCAGGACATGGCCGCGCTCGACGCCGTCGAGCTTGCCGCGGGAAATCGACACAATCGAGTACTTGCCTGCTTCGCCGACGCCGCCATAGATCGAGACGATCTTGCCGCGCAACATGGTCGCCGGCGCGTGCGGCAGATAGCTGATCACATCCGGCTTGGCGGCCGGAATCAGGCTGTCGCCGCGGCTGATTTCCAGCTTGGTGCTGACAACTTCCAGGGTCGCGGCAGTCGGATAATTGGTCAGTTCCTTCGGCCCGTTTTGAATGCTCAGCAGATCCCAGGTGCCGTCCGAGACACCGCTGTGATCGACGGAGGTGACGATTTTCTCGCTCGATTTGCCGTCTGCCGTCAGTCGGGCGGTCCCCAGGTAGGTCGCTTCATAGCCGAGCAGTTGTCCGCTATCCGGATCCTTGAGCGGTTTGCCCGGGCGGAAAACTTGCCAGAGCCGAGTCGTCGTCGACTCCATCCCCTTGGTGTAGATCCGATAGCCGGCACCAGCACTGACCCGGCTTTCCTCGACCGCCACCACGCGGGGCGCCGAGGCCAGCGTGTCGGCCTCAACGATCAGCGGTTCCGAGAGGAAGGGCTCGATGATGCTCTGCGGAATGGCCGGAATTTCGCTCTTCACGTCCTCAGAATAGATCTGCGGCTCGGCTTTGATCAGCCTGCCAAGGCGCAATTGCGGCTGCGCACCGCTGCCGGCGCGGTCGAGCACGATCACCTGTCCCGGGTAAATGCGGTGCGGATTCTTCACCTCATCGCCGTTCAGGCGCCAGACTTCGGGCCAGCGATAGGGGTCTTTAAGGAATTGATTGGCGATGCCCCAGAGCGTATCTCCGGGGACCACGATATGCCGGTCCGGCGCATCCGCTTTGAGCTCTATAGGCTCGCCCGACTGGGCAAGCACGCAGGTGGCAGAGATACCGAGAAACAGCGCAGATATAATGCTTCGCATGGCCAAGATCCTTCAACGGTCGCGGCGTAAGGGCGGAAATGCTGCTGATTTTGCCGGCAAATTCGCCTGGCATCAACCACATCAACAGGCTAATTATGGCGTTATTGCCCGTTTTGCGCTATCCCGATCCGCGCCTGCACAAGAAGGCAGCTGCGGTGACCCTTGTCGACAACAGTGTTCGCCGACTGGCGGCTGACATGCTGGAGACCATGTATGCTGCCCCCGGAATCGGCTTGGCGGCAACCCAGGTCGATGTCCATAAGCAACTGATTGTCATCGATGTTTCCGAGGACAAGTCCTCGCCGATCGTCTTGATCAACCCGGAAATCGTCAGCCGCGAGGGCGATATGGAAGGTGAAGAGGGCTGCCTGTCGGTGCCTGGCATCTACGAAACCGTCAAGCGTGCCGAGCATGTCAGCGTGCGCGCCCTGGATCTGGGCGGCAAGGCGATCGAATTCGAGGCCGACGGCCTGCTCTCCGTCTGTGTTCAGCACGAGATCGATCACCTGCTCGGCAAGGTATTCGTCGAATATCTGTCGCAGCTAAAGCAAACCCGCATCAAGACCCGGCTGGCCAAGCAGGCCCGCATCACGGTATGAGAGTCGCATTTGCCGGCACGCCGGCTTTCGCTCATCAAGCGCTGGCGGCGATCATCGATGCCGGCTTCGAAGTGCCGCTGGTGCTGACCCAGCCGGACCGGCCGGCCGGTCGCGGACAAAAGCTCCAGGAAAGCCCGGTCAAGAGGCTGGCGCTGGCGCACGGCCTTGCGACCTACCAACCGCAGCGTTTGAAGGATCCGGCCAGCCACATACCGATTAGCGAAGCCAATCTTGACCTGTTGATCGTCGCCGCTTATGGCCTGATCCTGCCACAGGCCGTTCTCGACTTGCCGCGCCAGGGTTGCATCAATATCCATGCTTCGCTGCTGCCGCGCTGGCGCGGGGCGGCCCCCATCCAGCGGGCAATTGAGGCCGGCGACAGCGCCACCGGCATCACGCTGATGCGCATGGATGCTGGCCTCGACACAGGAGCGATGCTGCAACGGCAAGCGCTCGCCATCGAGCCAACCGACAATGCTGCGAGCCTGCACGACAAGCTGGCCCGCCTGGGTGCGCAAATGATTGTCGATTGCCTGAGGCGCGCTCCAGATCTAGCGACAACAGCGCAGCCGGTCGACGGCGTCACTTATGCCAACAAGATCGACAAGCAGGAAGGTATCGCTGATTTTCGCCTGTCGGCGGAAGCCCTGGCCCGCCGCATCCGCGCTTTCGATCCGTTTCCCGGCGTCTCGGGCAGCCTCGACGGCGTCACGCTCAAACTCTGGAATGCCGTTCCGGTCGCTGGCTCCGGCGCGCCAGGCACGGTCCTGCGTGCCGGAACCGACGGCATCGTGATCGCCTGCGGCAGCGGTGCATTGCGCTTGCTCGAACTGCAAAGGCCTGGCGGCAAGCGCCTGGCGATTCGCGACTTCCTCAGCGGGACGTCAATCCTGCCCGGCAGTCGTTTCGCGCTGTTGCCCTGACTTTGGCTTCGGCACCCCTTGCCATTGCCTTGGCCGGCGCGAGCCGGGTCATTGCCGAAGTCATCGGCGGCCGCGCGCTCGACGCCGCGCTGGCCAATCGGCAATTGAGCGGCGAACTGCGGGCCGCCGTCCAGGATCTCGCCTATGGAACCTTACGGCAATTCGGCCATGGCGATCTGCTCCTTTCGCAATTGATCGCCAAGCCGCTGCGCGACGTCGAAGTGCGAGCGCTCCTGCTCGCCGCCCTCTATCGACTCGACTCGCGCGGCGAAGATTCCCATACCACCGTCGATCAGGCTGTCAGCGCGGCAGGCCAACTGGCCGGCGGCAGATTCCGTTCCCTGGTCAATGCAGTGCTGCGGTCCGCCCTGCGCCGCAGCGACGAATTGCGTGTCGCCATCGCTGCTTCGCCGGTAGCGCGCTGGCAGTATCCGTCCTGGTGGCTGCAGGCACTGCAGCGCGACTACCCGAACGAATGGCAAGCCATCGCCGAAGCCGGCAATACGCATCCGCCGATGACGTTGCGGGTCAATCGGCGGCGTGGCGATGCCGTCGCCTATGTCGCCGAGCTTGCCAGCCAAGGGGTGGCCGCACGCGCGCTCGACGACACGGCGGTGATCCTCGCCAAACCAGTGTCGGTGGACCGCCTGCCCGGATTTGCTGAAGGTCGGGTATCGGTGCAGGACTGGGGAGCGCAGCAAGCCGCCTGCTTGCTCGACGTCCGGCCAGGCATGCGCGTGCTCGACGCCTGCGCCGCTCCAGGCGGCAAGACCGGCCACTTGTGCGAGCGGTCAGACCTCGAACTCACGGCCCTGGACGCCAGCGCCGAGCGCACGCGCCGGATCGACGCCAACCTGTCCCGCCTTGGGCTCACTGCAACCGTCAGGGTCGCCGACTGCCGCAAGCTTCAATCGTGGTGGGACAAGCGTCTGTTCGACCGCGTCTTGGCGGATGTGCCATGCTCGGCGTCCGGCGTCGTTCGTCGCCATCCGGATATCAAGTGGCTGCGCCGCGCCGCCGACATCGCCGGTTTTGTCGCCAGCCAACGGGAGATTCTTGATGTATTGTGGCGGGTGCTGGCGCCAGGTGGCAGAATGCTCTATGCAAGTTGCTCGTTGTTTACCGAGGAGAATGGCCGGCAGGTTGCCAGCTTCGTCGCCCGCCATGGGGATGCACGCAGAGTGCCGATGGCAGATGGAAACGAAGATTGGCAATTGACGCCGAATGCCGACCATGACGGGTTTTATTACGCACTTCTGGAAAAGCGCACGTAGGCTCGGCTTGGTCGCCTTGCTGGCGTGCTGCGCGGCCACGGCTACGGCAGGCAGCATCGAGCCGCTACGTGCCAGCATAACGCCCAGCGATGATGGCTATGCGCTCGCCGCCGAATTCGCCATCGACCTTGGCCCGCACCTGGAAGAAGCGATCACGCACGGCGTCACGCTGACATTCAATCTCGAGTTCACGCTTGCCCGTCGTCGCTGGTACTGGATCGACGAACACGTCGCCGGGCACACGGTTACCTATCGACTCGGCTACAACGCGCTGACGCGCCAGTATCGTTTGTCGGTGGGAAACTTTCACCAAGGCTTCGCCTCACTAGGCGAAACCTTGCGGGTTCTTGGCCATGTCGGTGCGTTGCCCATCGAGCCAGGCAACGCCATCAAATCCGGTGATACCTACGTCGCTGCCTTGCGTCTGTCCCTGGACAAGAGCCAACTGCCCAAGCCATTCCAGGTCGATGCCATCGCCAATCCCGATTGGTCGATCGAAACGAAGGCCCTGCGCTGGCAATTCAGCCCAAGCGGTGAAGGCAAATGAAGGTCGCCCTGGCCGTCATCGCCGTACTCGGTGGCATCCTCATCTTCATGTTGGCGACCGCCAGTGCCAACAGCGAACTTTTCGCCAACCACTATCCGTTGCTGATCGCCGTCAATGGTGCCGCCACTTTCGCCTTGCTCGTGCTGGCCGTCGTGCAGTTGCGTGCCCTGCGACGCGAATATCGCCAGCAGGTGTTTGGCTCCCGCCTGAAGACACGGCTGGTGGTCATGTTGGCGTTGATGGCGATCGTTCCCGGTGTCCTGGTGTACGCCGTATCGGTGCAGTTCGTCGTCAAGAGCATCGAGTCCTGGTTCGACGTTCGCGTCGATAGCGCGCTGGAAGGCGGTTTGAGCCTGGGCCGCAGCATGCTCGACTCGATGCAGGCTGACCTGCTGACCAAGGCGCGCGACATGGCCTTCGACCTCGGCGACACCCGCCTGGCCGGTCCGGTATTGCTCAATCGCCTGCGGGAGCGCGCTTCAGTCCACTCGGCGACGCTGCTGGCGGCCAACGGCCAGGTGCTCGCCCACAGCTCGAGCGAGATCAGCGACCTGCTGCCGCTGGTGCCGTCGGCGGCGGAACTGCGTCAGGTGCGACAGAGCCGCGGCTTTGCCAGCGTTGAAGGCGACGCGGCGTCAAGCATGTCCGTTCGCGTGTTGACTCCCGTCGGCGGGACCGATCTTGGCGACGAACCACGGGTGTTGCAATTGATTCAGCCGGTACCGACAGCCATCGCGCAAAGCGCAGAGTCGGTGGAGACCGCCTATCGAGAGTACCAAGGCTTGCAACTCGGCAAAGCCGGCCTCAGGCAGATCTATACGCTGACCCTGACATTCACGTTGCTGGTAGCACTGTTCGCTGCCATCAGTCTCGCCTTCTTCCTCGCCGAGCGCCTGGCGCGACCTCTCTTGATCCTGGCCGAGGGCACCCAGGCCGTCGCCGCCGGCGACTTTTCGCCGCGAGCGGCGCTAGCGACATCAGACGAATTGGGCGTTCTGACGCAGTCGTTCAACGCCATGACCCGGCAACTTGACGAAGCGCGCGGCGATGCCGAGCGCCACCGGATCTATCTCGAAGGCGTGCTCGCCAACCTGTCGGCAGGAGTTCTGGCGTTCGATACCGAGTTCCACCTGCGCGCTGCCAACCGCGGCGCCTGCGCGATCCTTCAGGATGAATTGACTTCGCTGTCCGATCGACCGCTTGCCGCCTGGACACAGCATGTCGAATTGGCAAAGGCGATCGCCGACGACTTTCGCGACTGCGGTCCGGAATGGCAACGGCAGATTGAGATCGAGCGGGCCAACGGGACGCCGCAAGTATTGCTGCTGCGCGGCTCGACGCTGCCGGAAGGCGGCGGCGGCGGCTACGTCGTCGTCTTCGACGACATCACGCAACTGATCTCGGCCCAGCGATCGATCGCCTGGGGTGAAATCGCTCGCCGCCTGGCCCACGAGATCAAGAACCCATTGATGCCCATCCAGCTCTCCGCCGAACGGCTGCAGATGAAGCTTGCCGAAAAACTCGACGAGGCTGGCCAAAGCTTGCTCAAGCGCGCCATCACGACCATCGTCAATCAGGTTGAAGCGATGAAGCTCATGGTCAATGACTTTCGTGACTATGCCAGAACACCGCTGCCGACGCTGGCGGCGCTCGACGTCAATACACTGGTACGCGAGATGCAGCAGCTCTACGAGGGCAGCCGAGTACCCGTCGATCTCGACCTTGGCGCCGATCTGCCCGCCGCCCTTGCCGATGGCGCCCAAATCCGTCAGGTCCTGCACAACTTGATCAAGAATGCCAAGGAAGCACTGGCGGAGCGTCCGCCGGCCAGCGACGTTGCCAAGGTAACGGTCGGCACCGGCCGCGACGAAAGACGGATCGTCATCACGGTCAAGGACAATGGCCCCGGCTTCGGACCGCAGATACTGGCCCGGGCTTGCGAGCCTTACGTGACGACCAAGACCAAGGGTACTGGGCTCGGGCTGGCCATTGTTAAGAAGATTGTCGACGAACACAATGGGGAACTTCGGCTGACCAACCGCGAAAGCGGCGGTGCTGAAGTAATGATTCGATTGCCGCTAGCTGCTTGAGGTAGAAACATGGCGAACATTTTGGTTGTTGACGACGAGGTTGGCATCCGCGAACTGTTGACCGAGATACTCACCGACGAGGGTCACGATGTCCGGGCAGCGGAGGATGCGGCGGCGGCCCGCGCCGCCCGCAATGCCGGGCGACCGGATCTCGTGCTGCTTGACATCTGGATGCCCGACACCGACGGCATCACCCTGCTCAAGGAATGGGCCGCCGGCGGCCAGTTGTCGATGCCGGTGATCATGATGTCCGGTCACGGCACCATCGACACGGCGGTCGAGGCAACGCGCATCGGCGCCATGGACTTTCTGGAAAAACCGATCGGCATGCAGAAACTGATGGCCGCAGTCAGTCGCGCCCTGGAACGCAGCCAGAAGCGGATGTCCGCCAGTCTCTCCCTGTCCGCCTTTCCGCGTTCGACGCCGTTGCGGGACTTGCGCCGGCGGCTCGAACAAATGGCCTCCAAGAGTCGCATCCTGCTGCTACGTTCCGGTACCGGCGGCATCGTTGAATTGGCGGCGCGGACACTGCAGCCGGCCGGCAAACCGTGGCACGACCTGGCTGCCAGTTCCGAGCCGCTCAGCCTGGAGATCCTTTCTGCCGCCGCGGGTGGCGTCCTCTATTGCGAAGAACTCGGACGTCTCACGCGGCTGCAGCAGAAGAATTTGCTATTTGCTCTCGATCGTCTCGAACGACACAACCTCCACTTGATCGTCGCTACCAGCCTTGACGCCGCCGGTCTGGCCGCCCATGGCTGGGACGATGGTGCCATTCGTCGGCTGTTCGAAATCTGGTTGGCTGTGCCGCTGCTGACGGATCTGCGCGACGAGATTCCCGATATCGCCAGCCACTTGCTCAGTCAGCTGGCCGACAGCGGCGAAGCGCCCCTGCGCCGATTTGCCACCGGCGCTCTCAACGCCTTGCGCCAGCACGGCTGGCCAAACGGTTACGCCGAACTCAAGAGCGCCGTCCGTTCGCTGGCATTGGCGGCCCTCGATGAAGAAATAGCTGGCGACGACGTCGGCAATCTGCTCTTTCCCGATGCCAGTGCAGATCACTCGGGAACCGTGCCGGGGATATCGGCGGAAGTCATGGACCTGCCTTTGCGTGAAGCGAGGGAGGTCTTCGAACGCTTGTACTTCGAGTATCACTTGCGTCAGGAAGGTGGCAACATGACCCGTCTGGCAGAAAAGATCGGCCTCGAGCGAACGCACTTGTATCGCAAGCTGAAGGACCTCGGCTTGCGCGCCGGACGCCGCGAGGAGGATGCCGCGCCATAACAGCTCAGTTTCGCCACCGTTGCCGCTGGCGCAGCCCAGTCGTCGTCGGTGAGATAATCCCGCCCCTCAACGACGAGCCAAGACCATGACCCGCCCTGCCAACGATACATTTCTCCGCGCGCTGCTGCGCCAACCGGTCGACTACACTCCCGTCTGGTTGATGCGCCAAGCTGGCCGCTACCTTCCCGAATACTGCGAGACGCGTCGCCGTGCCGGCAATTTTCTTTCTCTGTGCAAGAACCCGGCCATGGCTTGCGAAGTCACCTTGCAACCCTTGGCGCGCTACGCACTGGATGCCGCCATCCTGTTCTCCGACATCTTGACCGTTCCTGACGCCATGGGGCTCGGTCTGTACTTTGCCGAAGGCGAAGGGCCGCGCTTCGAGCGACCGCTACGCGAAGAGTGGGCCATTCGCGATCTGGCCGCGCCTGACCCTATGGTTCATCTACGCTATGTGATGGACGCGGTCAGCGAGATTCGCCGCGCCCTGAACGATTCGGTGCCGCTAATTGGCTTCTCCGGCAGCCCGTTTACGCTCGCCTGCTACATGGTCGAGGGGGGCAGCTCGGAAGATTTCCGCACGGTCAAAACGATGCTCTTCGACCGTCCGGACCTTCTGCATCGAATCTTGGCTGTGACCACCGAAGCCGTGACCGACTACCTGAATGCCCAGATTGAAGCCGGCGCCCAGGCAGTCATGATCTTCGATACCTGGGGTGGCGCCCTGCCGGCCTGGGCATTTCGCCAGTTCTCGCTCGACTACACAGCGCAAATCGTCGCCCAGCTGACCAAGCAGCATGACGGCGAGCGCGTACCGTCGATCGTCTTCACCAAAGGCGGGGGCCAATGGCTCGAAGCCATCGCCGGCATCGGTTGCGATGCGGTCGGCCTCGACTGGACCACGGATCTCGCCGAGGCTCGGCTTCGCACCAGTGACCGAGTCGCCTTGCAGGGCAATCTGGATCCAATGGCATTGTTTGCCTCGCCAAACAGCATCGAAACGGAAACTCGGCGAGTCATCGACAACTTTGGTCACCATAGCAAGTCGAGCGGTCATATCTTCAATCTTGGCCATGGCATATCGCAGCACACGCCTGCCGACCACGTTTCGGTGTTGGTCGACACCGTACACCAGTACAGTCGGGCGTTTCATGCTGTGCCACCTGCGTAGCCAAGTTGGCAGCGGCTGGCAAGCGCCTCATCCTGCACATGACGATCGGAAGCGGATTTGCAGCCTGGATTGCCGGTATCGGCCGCCCCATGCGGAGGTGCGGCTGGCGCAGCCCAAGAGGGCGGCTGGAAAAGGCTCGGCGGGAGGGGTTGACAAGCAACTTATACACAGTCCCGTCTGCCGGCCGGAAATGGATCGACTAGTACTCGGTTTCCGCCTATTGCTCCGTAACGCACTGTTTTAACGTATATATTAGTCTATGAGCATTGAGGCCGCCAAATGCAATCCCTTTCGACTCCGTGATTTAGGCTCGCCAGTGAACTGTTACTCACAAATTTATCCACAGCTTTTTGTTGACAAGAAGAATCTCTCATCTTCCCAATACCTTATCGACGAATCAGAAGATTTTGTCGAGCATAGACCGTCAAGCCCTTGATCTGCGATGACCGTCGTTCGCGTCGCACTTGACGTACCACTGGCCAGATTGTTTGACTATCGTGCTGATGACGCACGAATTTCCGACATTGGCTTGCGCGTGCGCGTACCGTTCGGCTCGGGCAACAAAATCGGCATCATCGTCGATGTCGGTTCCGCTAGCGACCAACCGGCGGAAAAGCTGAAAGCAGTCGACGCGATCCTGCGTGACATGCCGACGTTACCGCCAGCATGGCTCGAACTGTGTCGGTTCGCCGCCCGCTACTACCAGCATCCACTCGGCCAGGTGATGCATTTCGCCCTGCCGCCGCTGCTACGCCGCGGCTTGTTGCCAAAGCGGCAACCAAAAAGTATCGAACACCAGGCAATAGCGCGCGTCCCGGAACTCAACGCCGCGCAGCGTACCGCCATCGACGCCATCGTGGCCAGCAGGGGATTTGAGACCATCCTGCTTCACGGCGTCACCGGCAGTGGCAAAACGGAAGTGTATTTGCAGGCCATCGCCACCGTACTCGACGCTGGCGGTCAAGCTCTGATGCTGGTGCCCGAGATTGCCTTGACGCCGCAGTTGGAGGCACGCGTCGCTGGGCGCTTTGCCAACGCAAGAGTCGTCTCCATGCACAGCGGCGTCGCCGACAGCGCCCGCGCAGCGGGATTTCTCGCCGGCCTGGAAGGACGCGCTGACATCATTCTCGGCACACGCTTGTCGGTGTTCATGCCTTTGCCTCGATTGCAGATGATTATTGTCGACGAGGAACACGACGCCTCCTACAAGCAGCAGGACGGACTGCGCTACTCGGCCCGCGACCTGGCAATCATGCGCGCCAAGCAGGTCGGCATCGCCATCGTGCTCGGCTCCGCCACGCCCTCCCTGGAAACCTACCATCACGCCCACAGCGGCCGCTATCGCCTGCTGGAACTCACCCAGCGCGCCCTGGCCGATGCCATGCCGACGGTGCGTAGCGTCGACACCCGCCGCCAGAAGCTCCAGGAAGGCTTTTCGGCGGAACTGCTCGCGGCCCTTGAGCAGCGCTTGCAGCGCGGCGAGCAGAGTCTGGTGTTCCTCAATCGGCGCGGCTATGCGCCGGTACTCGCCTGTCCTTCGTGCGGCTGGATCTCACATTGCCGTCGGTGCGCGGCAAACATGGTCGTGCACCTCGCCGACCGGCGCCTCCGCTGTCACCACTGCGGCCTGGACAACCCCATCCCTGGCGCCTGCCCGGATTGCGGCAACCAGGACATCCATCCCTTTGGCCGCGGCACGCAGAGGCTCGAGTTGGCGTTGCAGGAGCGCTTGCCGGCGGCACGCATTCTGCGCGTCGATCGCGATTCGGCAAGCACGCCAAGGAAATGGCAGCAGTTGCTGGCCTCGATTCACGCCAATGAAGTCGACATCCTGATCGGCACGCAGATGCTGGCCAAGGGTCATGACTTTCCGCAACTGACGCTGGTGGGCGTCGTCGGTGCCGATGCGGCCTTGTTTGCCGCCGACTTCCGCGCTCCTGAACGGCTGTTTTCCCAGTTGATGCAGGTCGGCGGCCGTAGCGGCCGGGCACAGTTGCCAGGAGAGGTATTGATCCAGACCGAATACCCGGATCATCCACTTTACCGCGCACTGGCCGGACACGATTACGCATCGTTCGCCTGCCGTCAGCTCGAAGAACGGCAGGCGGCCGCTTTCCCGCCATTTTCCCATCAGGCGTTGCTGCGCGCCGAAGCGCCGGCGCTGGCGCAGGCACTCGAGTTCCTGTCTGCGGCTCGGGCGTTGGCGGCAAGCAGGGCGGATGAGCGCATCACCCTCTATGACCCCGTACCGATGCGCCTGGCACGCCTGAAGAACCTCGAACGGGGACAGTTGCTGGTCGAATCGGCGGATCGACCGGCCCTACAGGCGTTCCTGGCGGCCTGGATGACCGGTCTCGAAGGCTTGCGCTCACCGCGCGACCTGCGCTGGCACCTGGACGTCGATCCGCTGGAGTTCTAGTACACTCCCTGAATCTGCTGAATCAGGAGCCCGCCATGCCCTACGTCGGACGTAACAAAACGGGTGCCATCGTCACAGTTGCCGTGGCCGAGCACGCCGATGCCACGGAATGGCTGGATGCGTCGTCACCCGAATTGCAGGCCTTCGTCGCCGATGTTGCGCCGGCCACGGAGGATTTTTCTCGTTCCGATCAGGCCTTGATCCGCGTCGTCGAAGACATCGTCAATACGCTGATCGAGAAGAATGTGATCCGCTTCACCGACCTGCCGGAAGCGGCGCAGCACAAGTTGTTGACCCGACGCTCGATGCGCCGCACCAAGGGTCCGCTACGGCTGTTCGGCGAAGACTCGATCCCCGAGTTGAAGATCTAGCGACCCGTTACGCCGGTCTTTCGCCGCCCACCGGTGACGAACCAGGCAAAGCTGGTCAGTTGCAGGCAAAGCAGCAGGCCGAGGGTCCACTGATAGGCTTGATGCAGTGGCATCCCGGTCGCGGCGAGATGGTCCACCAGGACGCCGAAACCCCATTGCAAGACAAAGGCGCCGGCGAACGTCAATAGGTTGAGCGCCGTATTGACGCGTCCGGCCAATGCCAAAGGAAAGTGGCTGCTGAGCAGCGCGTAGGCAAGGTTGCCGACAGCGAAGAACAGGCCCAAACCAAACCACAGGACATGGCTGTCACCGACGCCGGCAACGATGGCGGCAAGGTCCGCCAAGCCAAGCCCGGTACCAACGGCAAGAATGGTCTGCAGGGAAATACCGCGACGCTGCAGTGGCGTTACCAAAGTTGCGATGGTGACGAAGCCGATGAGCATGGCGCCGCTGGTCAGCAATAGATGGAAGGCGGCTCCAGCTTGGGTCTCGCCGTTGACGTTGATCAGCCACGGCACTGCCCACAGCCCCTGGATCGCCATGAAGCCGCCGACCAGCATCGCCGCTTGCGGCGCGAAGCGCCAAAACACACGGCTGCCGAAGATCTCCGCCAACGTCCGCAGTTGCGTCGACAACCGCTCACCTTGACGATCGAGCCGCTGTTCCGGTGTTGTGAGAATTCCGCCGGCGATGAGCAGAACACAGGCTGCCAGGCCAAGAAACACGCCGCGCCAGCCGACCGATAAGAGCGCCCAACTCAGCGGTACCGTCGCGGTCAAGGCACCGAGGCCGCCGGCTGCCATCACCGCCGCGTTAAGCGACGCCTGGCGCTGCCGTGGGAACCACTGGGAAAAGGCCTTGAAGCTTGCCATCAGGCAAGAAGAAACGCCCAGGCCGATCAAGCCGCGGCCGAATACCAAGCCAGCAGCACCCGGCGCCAGCGCGAACACACAACAACCGAGCGCAGCCACGACCAACAGGGCGGCCTCGACGCGACGCGGCCCATAGCGATCGAGTAACAGGCCCAGCGGCAACTGAAATGCGCCGAAGGCAAGCAAATAAGCCGATGTCAACAGGCCCAGATCGGCCGCCGACAACCCGAGATCGCGGCTCAAGTCCGGCGCGATTACGGCATTGACGTTGCGCAGCAAGTACGAGAAGTAGTAACCAGCCGCAAAGGGCGCGAAGACACGCAACCAGAGATTCACGGCTACTCCGATGGCCAGAGCCAGGCCGCTCCTCGCACGCCGGAGGAATCGCCGAATCGGGCCTTGGCCAGTTGCGTCGTCACCTGGTCGGAAAAGACGTGCTGCCCCCACAGCCGGGGAACGTTGTCGTAGAGACGGGCGATGTTCGACAGTCCGCCGCCGAGTACGATTACGTCTGGATCGAGAATGTTCATCACCTGTGCCAACGCCTTCGCCAGCCGTTGCTCATAGCGCGCCAGGGTCGCCTGGCAGTGCGGATCGCCGGCCAGTGCGCCGGCAACGATGCCCGGCGGCTCCAGCTGCCGACCAGTGGCCTCACGATGATCGGCGCACAGGCCCGGCCCCGAGAGCAGGGTCTCGACGCAGCCCCGGCGCCCGCAGTAACAGGGCGGCTGCCGTTCATCGGCCAGCGGATTGTGGCCCCACTCGCCAGCAATGGCGTTGGCGCCGGTGAGCACTTGCCCGCGAACCGCGATGCCACCGCCGACGCCCGTACCGAGAATGACACCGAAGACCACCTCGGCGCCGGCACCGGCGCCATCGGTCGCCTCGGAGAGAACGAAGCAGTTGGCATCGTTGGCCAGACGCACTGGACGCTTGAGTTGCAGTTCCAGATCGCGACGCAGCGGCTGGCCGTTCAGCCAAGTGGAATTGGCATTCTTGATCTGCTCGCCGTGACGCGATTGCGCACCGGGAATGCCGACCCCCACACTGCCGCGCTCGCCGAGGTCCCGTTCGGCCGTCGCCACGAGCCCGACAATGACCGCCAGCGTCTCGGCGTAGTCTTCACGTGGCGTCGGCAGGCGCCGGCGCAGAAGCTCGCGACCGCCGGCGCCAAGCGCGACGATTTCAATCTTGCTGCCGCCAAGGTCGACGCCCAGTCGCATGGTCATGGCCAGATTTTGGCACGGCGACCCTTAAACTGGGACAATTGCCCCCATGACTACCGATAATTCCCATCTGATAGAAATCGAGAATCTGCATTTCGCCTTCGGCGACAACCGTGTGCTACGCGGTATCAACCTGCAGGTCCCGCGTGGCAAGGTCGTCGCCATCCTCGGCGTCTCCGGGTCCGGCAAGAGCACGCTGCTGAAACTGATCGGCGGCCAGTTGCGGCCGAATCAAGGACGGGTGACCGTCGGCGACCGCGTCATCCACGAGCTGGCTAATGACGCCCTCTACGAAGCCCGCCGCGAGATGGGCATGATGTTCCAGGCCGGCGGCCTGTTCTCGGATCTGACGGTGTTCGACAACGTGGCGTTCCCCCTGCGCGAGCTGACCGATTTGCCCGACGATCTGATCCGTACGCTGGTACTCATGAAACTCGACGCTGTCGGCCTGCGTGGCGCGCAATGCCTGACACCGAGCGAACTCTCCGGCGGTATGGCGCGGCGGGTGGCGCTGGCCCGTGCCATCGCCCTCGATCCGTCCCTGATCATGTACGACGAACCGTTTGCC
Organism: Rhodocyclaceae bacterium; assembly: GCA_003157035.1. Lineage (GTDB taxonomy): Bacteria > Pseudomonadota > Gammaproteobacteria > Burkholderiales > Rhodocyclaceae > Fen-999. The sequence goes on along the minus strand of PMIF01000110.1, from coordinate 24,475 downwards.
GGCCTCGACCCGATTTCGCTCAACGTCGTTGGCAACCTGATCCGCCGTCTCAACGATGCCTTGGACGTCACCTCCATCGTCGTCACCTACGACGTCTCTGAATCGCTGAAGATCGTCGACTACGCCTACTTCATCCACGACGGCGTTGTCGTTGCCGAGGGCAGTGCCGATGAAGTACTGGCCTCGCGCGATGCCTTCGTCGACCAGTTCGTCCACATCAAGTCGGACGGCCCGGTGGCGTTCCACCACGCAGCACAGCCTTATCGCGAAGCGCTCCGCCTTGCCTGAGGCCATGCCGGACGTCGACAATCGGCGCCGCGAATTTGCTAGAGTCCCAGACACTATGCCAACCAGCGGAGGTATGCCATGAGCTTCACCCAAGAGTTCAAGCAGTTCGCCCTCAAGGGCAATGTCATGGATCTGGCCGTCGGCGTCATCATCGGCGGTGCCTTCGGCAAGATCGTCGACTCGGTGGTGGGCGACCTGATCATGCCCATCGTTGGGCGCATCTTCGGCGGTCTCGACTTCTCGGCCCTGTTCCTACCGCTGGCGCAGATCCCCGCCGGGGTCGGCACGACATTGGCCGAGATCAAGAAGGCTGGCGTACCGGTTTTTGCCTACGGCAATTTCATCTCCGTGGTGTTCAACTTCGCCATACTGGCCCTGATCATCTTCATGATGGTCAAGCAGATGAACCGCCTGAAGCGCGAGGCGCCTGCGGCACCGCCAGCGACGCCCGAAGATATCCTGCTGTTGAGGGAAATTCGCGATTCGTTGAAGAAGTAGCCTAGGGTCTGTTCACCTTCATTCGGCGAATGGCGTTGCTGGCCGGAAGCGGATGAACGCAAGGCGGAGGATGCAGCCAATGGCCGATCCCCTGGCAAGTCCGACAACGTAGCGGGCGCCGCTTCCGGCCGCAACCCGCAGGGCCGGGGCAAATCGGGCGCGATGCGTCGTTGCGGCTCCTGGCGAGGTGCACACATCGCTTCGTCGCCGCGCCTGGCCTCGCATCCCGATTTGTCTCCGGCGCCACCGTCGCATGAAGGTGAACAGACCCTAGATCCCGTCAGCGACGTACGGGTTGCTGCGCCGTTCGTCGCCAAAGGTGGATGTCGGCCCGTGTCCGGGGATGAACACGACATCATCGCCCAACGGCCAAAGCTGCTCCCGGATGGAACGGATCAAGGCCGCGTGGTCGCCACCCGGAAGATCGGTACGGCCAATCGACCCGGCGAACAACACGTCGCCGACCAAAGCCAATTTCGTCGGCCGATGGAAGAAGCAGACGTGACCAGGGGTATGTCCCGGCGTATGCCGCACTTCCAGTTCAACTTGGCCAAAGCGCACAGTATCGCCACCGGTCAGCCAGCGATCGGGTACGAACGCGGCGCAACGGCCGGGAAAGCCGAACATCCGCCCCTGTTCGGCCATCTGCTCGATCCAGAATGCGTCGTCGCGATGCGGGCCCTCAATCGGCACCGACAGACTGGCGGCAAGTTCCGCAGCACCGCCGGCATGGTCGATGTGGCCATGGGTGAGGAAGATCCTTTCGATACTGACTGCCATCTGAGTTGCCGTGGCAACTATGAGATCGAGGTCGCCCCCCGGATCGACGACAGCGGCGCGGCCGCTATCACGACAACAAAGCAGGGTGCAGTTCTGGGCGAATGCCGTCACCGGCAGAATGCGATAGTCCATAGCCGCACATTCTACAGGCCGCGCGCCTCAGCCGGCCGCAGCAGCGCCGCAGCAGGATCGGCGATCGCCGCGCGCAAGCGCTCGAGCAGACGGATCTTGTCGGCGCCGAGCGTGCCCTTGAGTACCAGCCAGTTGGAGGCGTGGTCGCTGCGAAAGACGGTGCGCTCGAGCTCCAGGGCAGCGATGAATGCTTCCAGCTCCGCCAGCAGTCCGGGAATGTCGAGTGCCTGCCAACCTGGGAATCCCGCGCGCAAGCGGGTTTCGCCGCCCGGGAAGGAAACCACCAGGGTGGCGAGGAATTCGGGCTGGGTGGCATTGATCAGGGCTGCCGAGTTCGCGGCATGCTGTCGCCAAAGCTCCCTGCCGCCAAGGCCGTTGAGGATCATCACCGAGCGGCGGATTCCGGCACCGGCAAGCTTGTCCAGCGCCGCCCGCGTGCTGGCGAAGGTTTCCCCCTTGTCGACCCGCGCCAGCACCTGATCATCACCCGACTCGGCACCGACGTAAGCCAGCGACAGTCCCGCGGCAGCCAACTCGCGCAATTCCGCAACGGTCTTCTTGCGCAAGTTGCGCGGCAGGCAATAGCTGGAAACGCGCCTCACCGCAGGCAAGTGCTGCCGGATCGATTGCAGCACCGAGAGCAGACGCCGCGTCGGCAGCATCATGGCATCGCCGTCAGCCAGAAAGACGCGCCGAACCTGCGCGCCAAACTGCGCTCCGCACTTGCGGATCGATTCGTGGACCTCGGCCTCGGCACGAGCCCGAAAGCGCTTTTGCGGCGAGGTATACATCTCGCAGAACGTGCAGTGGTTCCAGGAACAACCGTCGGTCAACGGCAGAATCAGTGATTCCGCTTCGCTCGGGGGGCGAAAGACGGGCTCGATGTAGCGAATCGGCAAGACAGCGTCGACAGGTGGCTGCACGGCGCCATCCTAGCCCAAATGCAGCAGCGTGTTGAGTGCGCTCAGGAAGCCGGTTTCGTCGTGCTGCGTGCGTCGCGAATTGTTTTGCACAACCTGATCAGGGCGTGCTCCTCTTGCTGTTCAAGCAATTTGATGAAAGCAGGCCGCAAGGGCTTTGCCTTCCATTCCAGATAGCGCTGATACTGCTCCTGGTCGCGGGCTATTGTCAGAACGTAATCGGCGAGGGTTCCCGGATCGGGAAATTTTGCCGCATTGATGAAGCAATGATCGCCCGGAGCGAAATCCTCGATATTCGGCGCGCCCAAATAGACTGGCACCGACCCGCATAACAAGGGGTCGAAGAATTTTTCCGTCACATAATCCCGCGCGATCGCATTTTCAAATGCCAGCGTAAATGGATATCGCGCCAGGATGGCCAGTTTTGACTTCCGCCCGGCATCGTGTTCAATCACCCGGTTGTTCAAGAATTTCCCGTAGCAGTGGACATCGAGGTGTTGCATCAATGCTTTGGCATAGCCCAGCCTGCCGGACGCATCGAAGCTGCTGGAGATGAACGAATTGACCAGATTATCTGGGAGCTTTTCCTGTGCCGGAGCCCGCATCTGTTCGCCGAATTTCGGCTGGACGTACGTGGTAACCACGTCCGCATCAAGATGGTAGCTCATGGTCATATCAAACAGGCGCATGATTTCAGGTTTGCTGAAGAAACCGGAATAGTGGGCATCACACTCCATGGACCAAGCGACCCATGTCTGCCCCTGCTTCTTCTTCAAGTCTTCTACGCTATGTAGCGTGGGAACATGGAATATCACCGCCACCGCTTGCGCCAGGTAACGCTTGTCGGTTGTAAGCACGTAACCATCGGGAAGACCGCTTGTCGGAAAATCCAGCGGATGATCCCATGGAAAATTGTAAAACAGCACCACCTGTGCCCCCCCTTGTCCATGCTCGACAATGATGTTCTTAGGGGCAACCTGGCTCCTGCGGCTGTGCGCCGCTGAGGCAACTGACACTTCCAGCGGCGGGATCTCTGTATCCGGGAGAAGAAATGGCCGTGCCAGCCGGGCATAAGTCGATTCGGCTTGGCGCACATAACGCTCGGTGAGCAGGCCGGCGTGAAAATCGCTGAAGTCACGGCGTGTCTTGTGCCACCACAAATGCGCCCAGAGGTGAATACTGCAAATGCCGCGCAGGTCGGGTTGATATTCCTCGAACAGCGCCCTGAAGCTAGGGCGCTCAAGCCCGAAACGATAGAGCAGCCGCTGTGGCGCAACATACAATGCCTCCGGCATCTCCGCCCAGAGCCGCCCCGCTTCCTGGCAGGAATGTCGGCTCCATGTGCCGTCGAATACCTCACTGCTGCTTTCACGCCAGCGCCGCAGAAAACGTGATTGCGGCTGCGCCACAATAACCGCGTTGCATAGCGAGGGATGAAGAATTCCGTTTGCTCCCGTGAAAGGCGGCTCCTCGCCCAGGACACATTCGTGGCGGTATAGATCGTCCGGATATGCCCCGACGAATAACGAATCGATATCCGCGTAAACGCCGCCATGTTCGATCAGGATGTCCAGGCGCAGGAAATCGGCTTCGTGCGCATACGACAAGCCGTGGCTGGCGATGAACCTGCCTTCCTGAGTTTGTTGGTAGCGCCCCGGGGCGAACCCTGCGGGAGTGTCTGCCAGACGTTGCAAGGTCAGGTGCGGCGCGATTCGATCCCACCACGGTCCGTAGGGAAGATGGCGATAGTGAAAATGGATCGCCCTGGGCCGGTTGACGCGACGGCAGGATTCGAGACACAGGTAATACGCCAGATGAAATGGCTCGTTCTGCGCACGCAAGCCAAAGATGAAATGAAATATTCGCGGGACTTCAGCCATCAGGCGCCGAATGCCAACGCCGGACATGGCCCGAATAAGCCAAGCCCATCAGCCCTTGTGCGGAACAGCACGTAAGGGCCCCTGATCAAATCGACAGTGTGCCGAAGTGTTGCGTTTCAATTTCCGGATCGACATGAATCGAGAAACCAAGCCGACGCAAAGTCATACAGATCCAATAGTCCTCGGACAGATATTCCCCATCGACCACACCAACCTGGAAAATATCATAATGGATTGCGGGTCCGCGAGCCCCTAGCAGCGCCGCTTTGCGCTCATAGACCCTGCCAGTCGCCTTGGCATCGCCAACCAGGGCGTCGACCGCGCGGCGCGACAGCAGTAGCGCAGCCGTGCCAACGCGCTGGCAAATCAGCAGCGGGCCATCCTCGCCAATGGCGCGGCCGATATTGAATATCCGCGCGCCGTTGGCATCTCGCCCCTTGAGCGGTACGGGCGCGCCAACGACATCCTTGCCATGGGCGATCAGCCTGCCCAGCGCGGCGGCAGTCAGGCTGACATCCGCATCCAGAAAGAGCAAATGGCTGAACTGCTTGTGTTGAAAGAATGTGGCTGCCAGGGCGTTCCGAGCCCGCGTGATCAGGCTCTCGTTGCTGATGGTGACCAGTGTGTAACTGATCCCAGCACTTTGATAGTCGAGAATCGCCTGGACGAAACTGGTATGCACCAACCCGCCATAGGCGGGCGTGCCGATCATGATGTGCGTCGTGGCGTCATTCATCTGCTGGCCTGTACTTTTCTCGATTGCCCATCACCTGCACTTGTACCTCCGCAAGCCGGCGCAAGTCGGGATCGCTATAGCGTCGATAGCGCGCCAGAAGCTCGCGGTTCTGCGAATAAAAAGGCTGCCCTGAGGTGGCTTGAACCGGCCGTGGATGCCACAAGTGCAGGGCCGGTCGCTGGTCCAATTCCACAGTCGACAACCTGGCCCGCTGCACCTTGTAGCTCAGAGCATCGTCCTCTCCTCCCCAGCCGAGAAATCGTTCGTCCCAGCCGCCAAGATGCCTGAAGGCGTCTGCGCGAATGACGAAGATGCCGCCGCAAAGAACGACGGTCTCGCTCTGCGATTCGCGGTTCGGCCGCGATTTCGGGCCACGAACGGGCTGCAAATCGAAGTCGCCGGCACGGACCTGTGCCGTCTCCTCGCGCGTCAGATCGACCATGCGCCGGTAAGGCTTGACAAGCTGAAAGCCATTACGGCACAAGGAAACACTCTTGTCCAAGAGACCGGATATGACCATATCGGCATCGCAATAGACCAGCGTATTGCTCCTCGCCAGGCGTGCGCCGAGATTGAGGCCCCAAGCCTTGTTGAAGGCTCCCGGATTGTAGGCGAAGGCCACCCGACAACGTGGATGCGGCAACTCGCCGTTGAGGCGCGGCAGCGCATCTTGCTCGACGACAATGACTTCATGCTCGACAGACTGCGCCAGCCAGGCGAGCGTGGCCAATAGGTTCGCTCGCCTGTCTTCGCTACCATTCTCGCGATATGTTATGAGAACGCTGGCATTCATCCCGCGATCAACCTTCCGTTGCGAACAAGGGCAAACCTGTATAGCCTAGCAAGAATCCGCTCGGGCGACACGACCAAGACGGAAAAGCCACAATCAGGGTCCGGAAAGAAACCGCATTTCATGCTCGTCAGTTGCCTCACCATTACTCAGCCGGGGCGCCTTGATCGACTCTGTCAAGCTGTTGGCGACTTCTTCCGTCAGACCTACGCCAGAAAAGAGATGGTGATCGTCCATGATGGCGATGCTGACTTCGATGCGAATCTGCGGGCACTATGTACGGCAACGGAGCGCGGTCTCATCCGCATCAGCGCCATGCCCCCGGGAACGAAACTGGGGGCACTGCGCAACCAGTCGGTCGATCTGGCACGTGGCGAACTGGTTTGCCAATGGGACGATGACGATCGCCATCACCCTGAACGGATCCAGCTTCAAGTCGATGCCCTCATGGCCGACAAAGCCGATTTCTGTTTTCTGGTTGACCAATTGCACTGGTTTCCTGGTCGGCGCGAGCTGACGTGGGACGACTGGAATGGGGAAGCCTATCCGTTCAACTTCATCCCGGGCACTCTGCTTGGCTACCGCAACAAGATGCCCAGCTACCCGCCGCGAGAGCGTGGCGAGGATACCCAGCTCTGCACCGATATCATCCAGCGAGAGTGGCGCATTGTCCGCCTGCGCGATGTCGGCTGGTGCTACGTCTACGTATTCCATGGCGGCAACGCGTGGTCCATGCAACACCATCGGGCGATTTCGCAACACAAGTCTCTAAGGGCCGCCCGTCTCCTCGGTCGCGAGGCAGTACTGCGCCGACGCCTTGCCGAGTACGATCCACCGCTGGGCGCGTTAGTGATGCCTTCATCTTGCGGCAATATTGAAATCGGCTTGCCTGAACCTACCCGGAAGGAGGCTTTCTTCGCCGCATCGACGGGTTTGGATCTGCACTACAGGACAAACAGCCGCGATCTGGCGATATTCGATAGCGTCGTTTCCGGCGAATATGGCAAACACGACTTGTCCGGCAAGGTGGTGGTCGATGTCGGCGCCCATATCGGCTCATTCAGCCTTCATGCAGCTCAGCGCGGCGCGCTCCGAGTACTGGCCTACGAAACCGCCTCGGACAACTACCGCCTGCTTGTCGAGAATTGCCGGGGCTTGGCCAATGTTGAATGCCATCATGCGGCAGTTTGGCGATCGGATCGGCCAAATGGCTCGGTGACCTGGCGGCCATCGGCGAATGCCAGCAACACCGGGGGTGGTAGCGTGATCGCATGCCAGGTGATTGCTGTCGGGCCAGGCCCGACCGCAGACCCCCAGGACGTTGCGACCATCGCCTTCGATGACATTGTGGCTCAGCTGGGGCATATCGACCTATTGAAAATTGATGCTGAGGGCAGCGAATATCCCATACTGCTCACCAGCAAGCGTCTCGACAGCGTTCAAGAGATAGTCGGCGAATACCACGAAGTCGTCGGGCCAAATGCGGATATGGCGATCCCGGGATTTCCGAATTGGGACATTCGCTCACTACGCGCGCACCTGGAGCGCGCAGGCTTTTCTGTCGCGATCAATGAAAAGGGCCATGTCGGCCTATTTCGGGCCGTCCGTCCGCCGCGATGATCTCCGAACTGACGTCAGCCATCGATCGCGGCGAGCAGGCACGATGTCACCTTCGGTTCGGCATACTGGTTCGTGATCGACGCTTGAATTCGCATGGCTTCATCGATCATGACGTCTTGCTCGGAGTAAGCCCGCCGCAATGTCTCGACAGCGCTGTCGAAATTGGGCGCTGCCCAGCGTTGCGGCGGCCAGAAGCAAGGTCGGTGGGGTGGCCAAATGGGCACCTCGACCAGTTGGCTTGATACCGCGCCGGTCCAGTGTGGCTTGAGATAATCCAAATGCCCTCCCCAGTCTGTCATGACCACGGGCCTGCCTCTTGTCGCCGCGTCAAAAGCCCCCAGGCCCCAACCCTCGCCATGGGTCAGAGAGACATAACAGTCACCGATCTCGTGCACGAGGTCCAAACCTCTGCCGGTCAGTTCGTAGGGCAATAGGCAGATAGGTGGCACCGCCCGCCCGAGTTCTTCCTCGATGGCATCGATGGTGGCCTGGGCCAGCTCGGTAGTCGCTTGCTCTGGATAGAAAGGAGGGGAGCCGTAACCCGTAGGCGGGGTCTTCACCAGCAAAGTAACTGGGTCGTTGCCGTCAAATGCATGACCGAACGCACGCAGGAGCTCGGGCAGGTTCTTTCGCGGCGTCCAGGAGTTGATCGAGTAGAAGACAAAGTGATCTTCACCGATGCCGAGTTGCGAGCGGAAGGTCTCTACCTCCGATGGTGCGAATTCATTCCAGGCGTGGCGCCGGATGTGAGGCACCACGGCTATCGAAGACGTCACGCCGGCAGCGACAAACGCGCGCGCGTTCAGGTCACAGGGAACGCATACCTTGTCTGCGGCGTTCAACAGGGGCAACCAATGCACGGGAGGTCTGTCTGCCTCCCAGACGGTATAGCCGACATTCTGCTTGCCGGGCTCAAAAAGGCGAGGCCAGTGTTCGGGATCCGTGTGAGCCAGTATCGTGTCGCAATCGATGGGGCGCGCGGTCGCGTCGACCAATGCGGCCAGATCGCGAAGCGCGGCATCTCCCGCTGCCGGCGCCGCCAAGGGCAGCGGCTCACCGAGGGGGATTGCGCGAATGCCGTATCCCTCGATCCTCAGCGGCACCCACTGCACCGGAACACCCGCGTTGACCAGCCCCCGCACATAGGCGACGGCCGCCAAACCATAGCCGGTGGCTTCAACGAAGGAGTAGTACTTTACGCCGCCTGGCATGGCGGTAGGGGGCGCGAACGACTACCCGTTACGGCGGCGCCTGATCCCGAAAAAGGCCAGTAGCCCGGCCAAGCCACCCAGGGCGGCAGGCGCCAATGTTGGCACTGACACCGGGGCCACCATGATGTTGACTTGTGCAGTGGTGACAGTATTGCCCTCATGGAGAGTGTAAGAAAAGGAATCGCTGCCGACGAACCCCGGATTAGGCGTGTAGGTAAGAACCCCGGGGGAATCAATACTGGCGCTCCCATGCTGTGCTGCTGCTGGCGGCAAAACAACCCAGTAAGAACCTTGGGGATTATCGTTAGCCGTTACATTGACGCCACTAAGGGTGGTGTTAGGCTGCATGGAATAGGCGTCGTCTTGCGCCGGTCCCGCCTGGACCGAAGACGTGGCCGCCATGACGCCGAGACCCACCAGCACTTCTTGAATCGGCACACGCAGAGCAGAACCTTTGGAAGATATCGGCTTGTCGTTTTCTTCGGACGATTGCTTGTCACGAGTCATTCTTAGTTGTCTTCTCGACGGTTAACGCTCTTAGTCTAGCGACTACGGACTTACGAGACAACAGGAACGAAGCAAGCGAATGGGGCACTCCTATTCCGGCAATATCTGATCGTTCGAGATTTCCGGCAATTCATGCGCAAACGCGCATCTTTTGCCGGAAGCCACATCCCGGCTATGAGCATACCCAGCGGTATTTGGCGCGCCTGACACGATTCGAACGTGCGACCCCAGCCTTCGGAGGGCTGTACTCTATCCAACTGAGCTACAGGCGCGTGGCTCTGCCGCCCCAGCAACGGCCAAACGGGGCGAAAGGGCCGCAAGCATAGCGTGTTTGGCCTTCCGCGTCCATGAGGGGCTGTGGCGCGCCCATAAAATCGCTATAATCAGCCGCTTATTGATATGCGTTTGCATCCCCCAATTACAGAGGTGACTCGATGTTGAGCAAGAATTCGCTGGCGCTGGCGAGCGCCCTGACGATCACCATGCCGGTCGCACTAGCGATGGGCGGCAGTCCGGCCCCGGACGATGCGGCTGTCGCTGCGCGCATTCAGCCGGTGGCGCACGTGGAGGTTGCCGGCGCGGCAACCAAGGTTGCTGGCGGCAATCGCAGTGGTGAAGAAATGGTCAAGACGATCTGCGGCGCCTGTCATGGCATTGGCGCTGCCGGTTCGCCGAAGATCGGTGACAAGGCCGCCTGGGCGCCCCGCATCGGCGTCGGCCTCGATGTCCTGACCAAGTCGGCCACTGTCGGCAAGAACGCCATGCCGCCGAAGGGCGGCGCCGCCGATGCCACCGAACTGGAAATTGCCCGTGCCATCGTCTTCATGACCAATCAGTCCGGTGCCAATTTCAAGGAACCGACCGCCGGCACCAAGATCGCCTCGAACGACCGTTCGCCCGAGCAGATCGCCCAAAGCGCCTGCCTAAAGTGCCACGAGACCGGCGAGAAGGGTGCACCAAAGCTATCTGACAAGGCAGCATGGACGCAGCGGGCTTCCAAGGGCCTCGACGCCCTCACCAAGACCGTCATTCGCGGCCATGGCAACATGCCGGCCCGCGGCGGCCTGGCCGACTTGACCGACTCAGAACTCAAGGCGACCATCGCGTATCTGCTCAAGCGCGTCGGCGCCAACTAATCTCCGCCGGACCCGGGTCCGCCCGGGTCCGCCTCAGCGTTCTCCCGCCAGCAACGCCCGGAACTGTGCCAGTTTGGCGCGGCCGGCGTCCTTGTCCTGGATCGCGTTGCCCTCTTTGCCGGAATGCTTGATCTCCGCACCCATTTCGGCAATGAAGCGTGACGGCTCACGTTCCACGACTTCCCTGCCCTGACGCCGCTTCTGGCACCAACTGACGGTCAGGCTCTGTTGTGCCCGCGTGATGCCGACGTACATGAGCCGGCGCTCTTCTTCGAGTTTGCTGGCCTCCAGTGATTCGCGATGCGGCAGCACACCCTCCTCGACACCAACCAGGAAGACATGGCGGAACTCTAGCCCCTTGGCGGCATGCAGCGTCGCCAGTTGCACAGCATCCTGGTCGCTATCCTGCTTGTCGAGCATCGAAAGTAGCGCTACCGTCTGCGCCAGCTCGATCAGCTTCTTGTTCTCTTCCTCGCCCTTCTTCGTCAGCCAGTCGACGAAATCGCGCACGTTGCCCCACTTGTCTTCGGCCTCACGGGCATCGAGGGTCTCAAAGAGCCAAGTCTCGTAACCGATGGCGCGCAACAGATCCCATAGCACTTGGCCGGCCGGTTCGCGGCCGGCCCGATCTTCGATCCGATTGATGAACTGGCAGAACTCGCGCACGGCAGCGAGCGGCTTGGCCGCCAGTTCGGTCTCGATACCCGGCGCGAATACGGCAGCGAACAGGCCCTGATGGCGGCGACCGGCAGCCTTGCCCAGCGACTCCAGCGTCGTGCTGCCGATGCCGCGCTTGGGCGTCGTTACGGCGCGAATGAATGCCGGATCATCGTCCTGGTTGGCCAGCAGGCGAAGATAGCTGGTGATGTCCTTGATCTCGGAGCGCTCGAAGAATGACTGGCCGCCAGACAGCAGATAGGGAATTTTCTGCGCCCGCAACTGCTGTTCGAAGGCGCGCGCCTGATAGTTGCCGCGATAGAGAATGGCGTAGTCCGACCACTTGCCGCGGTGATCGAAGCGATGCGCCTGCATGCGCGCCACCACCCATTCCGCCTCGTGCTCGCCGTCGCGGCAAGCGCTCACGTGCACGGCATCGCCATGGCCCTTGTCCGACCACAAGCGCTTCTCGAACAGTTTCGGATTCTGCGCGATAACGCTGTTGGCGGCAGCAAGGATGCGCGTCGTCGAGCGATAGTTCTGCTCCAGCTTGATCACTTTCAGCCGTGGATATTCGTCGCGCAGCAAGCGCAGGTTCTCGACATCGGCGCCGCGCCAGNNCGACTGGTCGTCGTCGCCGACCGCAGTGAAGCTCGCCCGCGCTCCGGTCAGCATCTTCATCAGCCGGTACTGGCAGCGGTTGGTGTCCTGGTATTCGTCGACCAGCAGGTGCCAGATGCGAGCGCGCCAGCGGCTGGCCACTTCGTCGTTGCTCTCGAACAGTTCGACCGGCAGACGGATCAGGTCGTCGAAGTCGACGGCCTGGTAGGCGCGCAGCGTGCGTTCGTATTCGGCATAGACCTTGGCGGCGCCCATCTCGAGTTCATCGGCCGCCAACTTCAGTGCTTCGTCAGGACCGACAACGGCATTCTTCCAAAGTGAAATCCGGTTCTGGATCAGCCGCACGCGCACCTTGTCGGCGTCCTTGAGCATGTCATGAAACAGCTGGCCGGTATCGGAGGCGTCAAGGATGGAAAAATTCGGCTTGAAGCCGACGTGGCGCGCCTCCTGACGCAGGATGCGCACACCCAGCGCATGGAAGGTCGAGATCGTCAGACCATCGGTCGCCCGCCCGGCCGTCAACTTGGCAGCGCGTTCGCGCATCTCCTTGGCCGCCTTGTTGGTGAAAGTGATGGCAACGATCTTCTCCGGCGCCACACCACCGGCGTCCATCAGCCAGGCGATCTTTTGCGTGATGACGCGCGTCTTGCCGCTGCCAGCGCCGGCCAGGACCAGCAGCGGTCCGTCCAGATAGCGCACTGCCTCCTGCTGGGCAGGGTTCATCGACTGGCTCATGGCGCGCTCAGTCGATGCCGGCCGAATGCGCTTGCAGATCGGCGTGGTAACTGGAGCGAACCAGTGGCGCGCAAGCCGCGTTGCTGAAACCGAGGGCAGTCGCTGCGGCGGCGTAAACCGCGAAGGTTTCCGGCGGCACGTAACGCAACACCGGCAAGTGATGAACCGACGGCGCCAGGTATTGGCCGATGGTCAGCATTTCGACATCGTGGGCACGCAGATCGCGCAGCGTCTGCAAGATCTCTTCGTCGCTCTCGCCCAGGCCGACCATCAGCCCCGACTTGGTGGCAATATCCGGATGGCGCGCCTTGAAGTCCTTGAGCAGTTTCAGGGAATGCGCGTAATCGGCGCCCGGCCGGGCCTGCTTGTAGAGGCGCGGCACAGTTTCCAGGTTGTGGTTCATGACGTCGGGCAGATGGCCTGCGAAGGCCTCCAGCGCAACCTCCAACCGGCCGCGAAAATCCGGCACCAGGACCTCGATCCTGGTCGCGGGCGACAACTCGCGAATCCTGGCTATGCAGGCAGCAAAGTGGCCGGCGCCGCCATCCCTAAGGTCGTCGCGGTCAACGCTGGTAATGACGACATACTTGAGCTTCATCGCCGCGATGGTACGGGCGAGCTGCTCGGGCTCGTTCGCATCCGGCGGCAGCGGCTTGCCGTGGCCGACGTCGCAGAACGGGCATCGGCGGGTGCACAAGTCACCGAGGATCATGAAGGTCGCCGTCCCCTTGCCGAAACATTCACCGATATTCGGACAGGTGGCCTCCTCGCAGACCGTGTGCAGGTGATGCTCGCGCAATATCTGCTTGATCTCACCGAAACGCGCCGCCGAGTTGCCGGCCTTGACGCGGATCCAGGCCGGCTTCTTCAGCGGTGTCATTGGCATCACCTTGATTGGGATGCGCGCGGTCTTGGCTTCGCCCTTCTGTTTCTCGCTCATAGCAGTTCCTGCAAACGGATGCTCAGTCTATCGCCAACGCGATCCGGATCGCGTTCACCGCAAAGATCCGCCAGTTGGGTCACCTGCAATCCCTCGTAACCGCAAGGGTTGATGGCGGCGAAAGGCACCAGGTCCATGGCCACGTTGACCGCCAGGCCGTGATAGCTGCGACCATTCTTGATCTTCAGTCCGAGGGCCGCGACCTTGGCGCCGTCAACATACACCCCGGGCGCACCGGAACGCCGTTCCCCGTTGACACCGTAAGTGGCCAACAGGTCTATCACCGCCTGCTCGATGTGATTGACCATGCGCTTCACCGTCAGGTTGCGCCGCTTGATGTCGATCAGCAGATAGGCGAGGAGCTGGCCCGGACCATGATAAGTAATCTGGCCGCCGCGATCCGTCTTCACCACCGGAACACCGATGTCGCGCAGCAAATGTTCCGGCTTGCCGGCCAAGCCGAGCGTGAATATCGGCGGGTGCTGGCAGAGCCAGATCTCATCCGCGGTTTCGTCGTCGCGGGTGGCGGTGAAATCGCGCATGGCGCGCCACGTCGACTGGTAATCGGCGAGTCCGAGCCAGCGGACGATCAAAGTACGATCTTCACCCACGGATGGCCGGAAAGCTCACGGTAGAGCGCGTCGAGTTGCGCACGGGATGTTGCCCGCACCGTGCACGTGAAAGAAAGATAGTTGCCCGCCTTAGAGGCGCGCATCTCCATCGTCGCGCCATCGAAATCCGGTGCGTGGCGAAGGACGACTTCGAGGATGGCTTGCGCCAAACCGTCGCGGGTCGCCGCCATGATCTTGATCGGGAAATCGCAAGGAAACTCGAACAGCGATTCCTCAGCCATGCATCACCTCGCGCTTGAACTCCTGATACCAGTCGTACATGCGGGCAAATACCGGCCCGGGTTGGCCACTGGCGACCGGCGCACCGTCGAGGCTGACGATCGGCAATACTTCCTTGGTTGAAGACACCAGCCAAAGTTCGTCGGCAGCGCGAACTTCCAACTCGCCGATCGGCCGCAATTCGGTCGTCAAGCCATGACTGGCGGCCAGCTCAAGCACGATGTCGTAAGTGATGCCCGGCAGTATCAAGTGCGATTTCGCCGGCGCCAAGAGACGGCCGCCACTGACGACGAAAATGCTCGAGGCGGCTCCTTCGGTGAGGAAGCCGTCGCGAAACAGTATCGTCTCCAGGCAACCAGCGTCGACCGCCAGTTGCCGCAGCAGGCAATTGGCGAGCAAGGATGTTGCCTTGAGATCGCAGCGCAACCAGCGAAAATCGACGGCACTGACGGCCGTCACGCCCCGCTGGCGCTGTTCCGCGGGCGGAGTCGATAACGGCTCCGACATCATGAATACCGTCGGTTGCATGGTGGCCGGGAAGACATGACGGCGAGCAGCCATCGGCCCGCGCGTCACCTGGAGATAGATCGATTGATCGTCCGTGGCATGTTGCGCCACCAGGCCGGCAATCAGTTCCGCCCATTCGGCCGCGCTGTGTGGATTGGCCATGCGTATGCCGGCGAGGCTGGCATCCAGCCGCGCCAAGTGCTCGGCAAGTCGAAACGGCCGCCGCGAATAGACCGGGATCACTTCGTAGATGCCGTCACCGAACAGAAAACCACGATCGAGTACCGATACCTTGGCCTCGGCGAGCGGCAGATAGCGGCCATCGAGATAGACCATGGTCACTGCAACCAGAGCAGCAGCTTGTCCCAGGCGCGGCCGAAGAAGCCGGCAACGGGCACGGCCTCAAGCGCCACGAGCGGATACTCGCCCCACATCCGCTCGTCAATCTTCAACGTCAGCGTGGCGACACGCTGGCCCAGCTGGATCGGCGCCATCAGCGGCTGTTGGCTGGTCACCTGCACGGCGATGTGGCCGGCGACACCCTTGGGCAGCGACAGCACGAAGTCATCGAGGAAGCCCGCCTTGACGGCATTCTCGCCGCCCTGGAACACCTTGAGCTGCGACACCACCTGATTCTTCTGGTACAAACGCCAGGCGTCGAAGAACTGGAAGCCGAAGTTGAGCAGACGCTGCGACTCCTGAGCACGGGCCCCATCGGAAGCGGCGCCGAGGACCACCGAGATCAGGCGCCGCGGGCCTCGGTGGCCGGAAGCGATCAGGCAGTAGCCAGCGTTTTCCGTGTGCCCGGTCTTGACGCCATCGACCGTCGGATCCAGCCAGAGCAGGCGGTTGCGATTCGGCTGACTGATGCCGTTGTAGGCAAATTCCTTTTCGGCATAGATCGGGTAGAAGTCCGGAAAGTCACGGATCACCGCCTGCGCCAGACGCGCCAGATCGCGGGCCGTCGAATAATGCTGCGGATCGGGCAGGCCGGTCGAATTGACGAAATGCGTGTTGGCAAGCCCCAGGCGCTGGGCTTCGCGATTCATCCGCTCGGCAAAGGCTTCCTCGCTGCCGGCAATGGCCTCCGCCAGCGCGATGCAGGCATCGTTGCCCGACTGGATGATCATGCCGCGCAACAACTCACTGACCGTGACTGGCTTGTTCGGCTCGATGAACATGCGCGAACCGCTCGCCTTCCACGCCCGCTCCGAGACGTTGATCGGTTGCTCCAGCTTCAAGACGCCCTGGCGCAGGGCAGTGAAACTCAGATAGGCGGTCATCAACTTGGTCAGCGACGCCGGCTCGACACGCTGGTCGGGATTCTCGTGGGCCAGGACCTGGCCGGAGCCGTGATCGAGGAGCAGCCAGGCGCGACCGGCGATGACCGGTGCCGGTACCCCGGATTGAGCATGGACGACGGCCGCTGCCGCGAGCGACAGGATCAGCAATAACAGACGCATTGAGGGATACGGGCGAGAGGTGAGGGGAAATTATATCGCGCTACTTATTGACCACCAGCGGACGCATGTCGAGCCGCTCGGCAAGCTGGTCGGCGACGCGACGCGCTTCGTCGCGGTCTGCCCAGGGGCCGAGCTGGACGCGATACCAGCCGCGGTCTGCACGCACGATCAGTCGGTCAGCCAGGTTGCCGAGCACTTGCGCCAGGTGAATCCTCAAGGCCTCGGCGTTGTCGGCGCTGCCGAACGCCCCCAGTTGCAGAAACACACCTTGGGCATCGCGAACCACCGGTAAGGTCGCGGGCGCCGGTTCGGCCGCAGCGGCAAACCGGGCAATCGGATCGTCGTCGAACGGTGCCGGCGTCGGCAACGTCTGGCCGGGCAGGATGCTCTCGACCTCGACCACCGTGCTGCCGCGATCGGCGTAGCCGAGCTGCCAGGCTGCGACATAGGATAGGTCCATGATCCGGCCGGCGTGGAATGGCCCACGATCATTGACGCGCACGATCACCGAGCGGCCGGTGGCCGGATTGGTGACGCGGGCGTAGGACGGAATCGGCAGCGTCGGGTGGGCGGCGGTCATCGCATACATGTCGTAGGGCTCGCCGCTCGAGGTCGGTTGGCCGTGAAACTTGCGGCCGTACCAGCTAGCGATACCCTGGGCCCGATAGGGCACCCTGGCCCGCAAAGGTTGGTAGTCGCGGCCGAGCACCGAATACGGATTATTGGCGAAGCGGTGCAGGGGCTCATCGCGCGGCACCGCATCGGCGATGGCCGCCAAATCAGCCGGCGGATTGGCGCCCGGGCCATCGTCCAGATAGTACGCCCCGCCCTGCTTGAGGACGTAGTTCGGCTTCGTCGGCACCGACTTGGCAACGGCCGGCGCAGGCACCTGCGCCTGGGGTTGTGGCTTCGCGCTCGTCCGGTCCTCCACCGGCCGGTAAGTCTGTGTCCCGCAGCCCGCTATGACGCCGACCACGACGCAAGCGATCATGACGCTGGGTAGTCTCGCCGCAGGGCCGTCCCGAGGCGGGACGGCACGCGCGCGGAGCGCGCAATCGCGACCACGCCAAAATGTCGCTGCCCGTAATAGGCTCGCGCAGCGAGCAAGCAGGCTCTCCCCCGCGAGGGGGATCTGGAGGGGGCGGGTCAAACTCACTTCTGCACCAGCATCCGATGCCGATGAATGCTCATCAAAATGCCGATGCCGATGAACAGCGTTACCAGGGACGTGCCGCCGTAGCTGATGAATGGCAAGGGCACACCAACCACGGGCAGAATGCCACTGACCATGCCCATATTCACGAAGGCATAGGTAAAGAAGATCATGGTCACAGCACCCGCCAGGAGGCGCGAGAACATGGTCGGTGCATTGGCGGCAATCATCAGGCCGCGGCCGATCAGCAAGGCGTAAAGCGTCATCAGCACCAGGTTGCCGATCATGCCGAACTCCTCGGCGACTACGGCAAAAATGAAATCGGTGTGGCGCTCGGGGATGAACTCCAACTGCGCCTGTGTCCCCTGCCCCCAGCCCTTGCCCAGGATGCCGCCCGAACCAATGGCGATGGTCGACTGGATGATGTGAAAACCCTTACCGAGCGGGTCCTTTTCCGGGTCGAGCAAAGTCAGGATGCGCGCCCGCTGGTAGTCATGCATGACGTTCCAGGCCAGCGGTGCCGCCGCCACGGCCGACGCCGCCAGAGCGACGATGATCTTCCAGGGTAGGCCGGCAAAGAAGATCACGTAACCGCCAGCGGCGAGCACCAGCACCGCCGTACCGAGGTCTGGCTGGCGCACGATCAGCGCCGTCGGCAGGAGCAGGATCACGGCCGCGACCGCGTAATCGCTGAGGCGCAACATTGCCTCGCGCTGCTGGAAGAACCAGGCCAGCATCATCGGCATGGCGATCTTCATCAGTTCGGACGGCTGCACACGCATGATGCCGAGATTGAGCCAGCGCCGGGCGCCTTTCGAAATATCGCCGAACAGCGCGACGGCGATCAAGAGCAGAAGGCCGACGGCGAACACCAGCGGCGCATAGTGCATCAGCCGCTGCGGCGGCAGATCGGCAATCAGGCGCATGACCACCAGGGCCACGACCACACTGATGGCCTGATTGGTCAGGCGCTCCGGTGACGCGCTGGCGATGATGATCATCGCCGCCAGCAACAGCGCGCCGGCGATCGCCAGCAGAGGGGGATCGATCGGCTGCACCAGCTTCTGCCACAACACCCGCGGATGCCAGCGGTTCATTCGCGCTCCTCTTCGGGCTCGGAATCATCCTCACCGGCCGGTGCATTGGGCACCTTGCCGAGCAGGTAGTAGTCAATCACCTGACGGGCGATCGGCGCTGCCGCCTGCGCCCCGAAGCCGCCGTTCTCGACCAGCACGGCCACGGCAATCTTCGGCGCCTCGGCAGGGGCGAAGGCGATGAATAGCGCGTGGTCGCGCAATTCCTTCTTCAGCTTGCCTTCAGCGTATTTCTCGCCTTTGAGTGAATACAACTGGGCAGTGCCGGTCTTGCCACCGGAGACATAGGTCGCCCCGGCAAAGGCACGCGCGCCGGTGCCTTCCTTGTTGACGCCGACCATGGCCGCCTTGATGATATCGATGTGCGATTGCTGGAGTGGGATGGTCCGAATCGGTTGCGGCTCGACATAAGTCTTGTCGCCGCTGCGGGTGTCGGTGACATGATCGACCAGATGTGGCCGGAACATGACGCCGTTGTTGGCCAGCGTCGCCATCGCCTGCGCCAGCTGAATTGGCGTATAGGCGTTGTAGCCTTGGCCAATGCCGATGGAAATGGTCTCGCCGCTGTACCATTTCTGCTGCTCCGGTCGATGAAAGCGCTTCTTCTTCCACTCCTGCGACGGCAAGACACCCTCCGATTCTCCGTCGATGTCGATGCCGGTGCGCTGGCCGAAGCCGAACTGACGCATGAAAGTGGCGATGTTGTCGATGCCCAGATCGTTGGCCAGCATGTAGTAGTAGGTGTCGCAGGACTGGACGATGGACTTGTACATGTCGACCATGCCGTGGCCGCCCTTCTTGTCATCATGGAAGGTATGGTCGCCGAAGTTGAAGTAGCCTGGATCGAAGATCACCTGCTCGGGCTTGCGCTTGCCATAGGTCAGCGCCGCCAGCGCCATGTAAGGCTTGAAAGTCGAACCCGGTGGATAGGCGCCGTTGAGTGCGCGGTTGACCATCGGCTTGTCGGCCGAGGTGTTGAGATCATCCCAGTCCTGCGAACCGATGCCGTCGACGAACAGGTTCGGATCGTAGTTGGGCATGGACACCAAAGCCAGGATGCCGCCAGTGGTTGGCTCGATCGCCACCAGGGCGCCGCGCCGGTCGCCAAAAGCATTCTCGGCGATTTCCTGCAGCTTGGCGTCGAGGGTCAAGGCCAAATTGTTGCCGGCAATCGGCGCCGTGCGCTCCAGGGTCCGCACCGCATGGCCACCGGCATCCACCTCCACCTGCTCGAAGCCGGTGACGCCGTGCAGATCGAACTCGTAGTGCTGCTCCAATCCGGTCTTGCCGAAATGCTCCGTACCGCGGTAGTTGGCCTCCTCGTCCTGATCCTCGATTTTCTCCATGTCGTCATCGGTGACGCGGCCGATGTAGCCGAGCACGTGCGCGGCGAAGGCGCCGAACGGATACTGGCGGAACAACCGCGCCTTGATGTCGATGCCCGGGAACTGATAGCGATGGGCAATGAACTTGGCGACTTCCTCGTCGGTCAGCCGCGTGCGGATCGGCAACGACTCGAAGTTCTTGCTCTCCTCGATCAGCTTCTTGAAGCGCTTGCGGTCCTTTGCCTGGATATCGATCACCACCGCCAACTGGTCGATGACGCCATCGAGATCACCCTGAACGCGCGACGGCATAACCTCCAAGGTGTAGGCCGAATAATTGCGCGCCAGGATGACGCCGTTGCGGTCGACTATCAGGCCGCGATTGGGCACGATCGGCACCAGGGAAATCCGGTTGTCCTCGGCGCGCGTCTGGTAGTACGAGTGCTGGACGACTTGCAACCAGATGAAGCGTCCGAACAGCAAGGCAAAGCAGGCGAGGACGAAACCACCGGCGACCGTCAGGCGGCTGCGGAAACGATCGATGTGTTCTTCAGGGTTGCGGAATTCCATTACCGGAGTATCACCAATCCCTGGCCGGAAGCCGTGACGGAGGTAGGAGCTGCGCGCGCCGCATCTAGATCGGCCGAGTCTCGTCGCGGTCGACCGGACGATACTGCGGCAGCAGCAGCAAATAGGTCATCGGGTACCAGAGCACGGCACCGACCACGCTGTCCAGGAACCATAACAGCGACGGCAATTCGCCGCCGCTGGCCAAACGAAAGATCAGCATCGCGAATTGCGTACCGAGCAGCAGCGGCAGGATGTGCAAGGCCTGCTGCAGGAGCGGGAACCAGAGCACGCGGCGCGACAGGCCGCAGGTGGTGAAGGCCAGCAGTGTGTAGGCCAGCGCATGCTGGCCCATGACGCTACTGTCGGCGACATCCATCAGCAGGCCGAGGAAGAAGGCTGTGCCCATGCTGACCTTGAGTGGCTGGTGCAGGCACCAGAAGGTCAACACCAGCGTCACCCAGTCCGGAACGCCATTGAGATGACCCAATGGCAACAAGTCGAGAAACAGCGCCATGAACAGAGTCAGGACGATGAACCAGTCCCTGACCGGTTGCAGAATGCGGCTGGTGGATTGTGTCGGCTGCATGCTCATGGCGCCAGCTTGCGCCGGATCTTCTTGCCCTTGCCGGGCTTGTCTGCCAGCGACGGTGCCGTATCGGGCAGTGGCGGCATGATGCGCTTGCCCAGGAGCAAGACCATGCCATGCCGCTCGACGCCGGCCAATGGCTCGCAGGCAATGCGGGCAAAGGCGAAAGAGTTGTCGCGGTCGATCTTCTGTACCCGGGCGACCGGCAAACCGGGCAGATAGATACCGTCCAGCCCCGACGTGACCAGGATATCGCCGGCCTGGACATCGGCATTGGTCGCCAGGAAGCGCAGCTCCATGGCGCCGGCACCTGCGCCGGCGAGCACGGCGCGCAGGCCGCTACGCTGCACTTCGACGGGAATCGACTGATCCTTGTCGGTGAGCAGCGTGACTTCGCTGGTCAGCGGATAAGTCCGCGTCACCTGACCGATGACGCCGACGTCGTCAATCACCGCCTGTCCGGCTTCGACGCCGCTCTTGGTGCCGCGGTCGACGATCACGCGGCGCGAGAACGGATCGCGGGCGGCAAACAGAATCTCGGCCACGCTGCCCTCGGCGGGCTGCCGTTCCTTCATGTCGAGCAGCACGCGCAAGCGACGGTTTTCATCTTCGAGATGCTCTTGGCGCAATAGCAAGTTGGCAGTCGCCAACTGGCGTTGGCGCAGCGAGTCGTTCTCATCCCTGAGGACCCCAAGGCTGGAAAAATAGCCGCCGAGATCGTTCGTCGCGTCGACCGGCAGATAGGCGGCGCGCTGCAAGGGCCAGAGCACCGTAGCAACGCCCAGACGTATCCACTCGACGGTATGGAAGCGCAGATCCGCAACCAGCAGTACCAGCGACAGCGAGACGAAGAAGAACAGGCGGGCGAGCGGCGCCGGACCCCGCTTGAAGAAGGGTGGCGGCGGATGACCGGCAACGGACATCAAGGCGTTGACAACTCCCGGCAACAAAGGGTCCGCAAGGGACCCAGTCGAACGTTAAAACTCCAGCGCCCTATTCGTTGGCGAAAATACTGCCGAGTTTGTCCATCTTCTCGAGAGCCAGCCCGGAACCGCGGACGACGCAGGTCAAGGGATCATCACCGACGATCACCGGCAAACCCGTTTCCTCCATCAACAAACGATCGAGATCGCGCAGCAACGCACCGCCGCCGGTGAGCACCATGCCTTTGTCGGCGATATCGGCGCCAAGTTCCGGCGGTGTCTGCTCGAGCGCGATCTTGACGGCGCCGACGATCTGATTCAGTGGATCGGTCAGGGCTTCGAGAATCTCGTTCGACGAAATGGTGAAACTGCGCGGAATGCCTTCGGCCAGGTTGCGGCCCTTGACCTCCATTTCGCGCACTTCCGAGCCGGGGAAGGCGGAGCCGATTTCCTTCTTGATCGCTTCGGCCGTGGTCTCGCCGATCAACATGCCGTAGTTGCGGCGGATGTAGTTGATGATCGCCTCGTCGAACTTGTCGCCGCCCACCCGCACCGAGCCCGCATAGACCATGCCGCCGAGCGAGATGACGCCCACTTCGGTGGTGCCGCCGCCGATGTCGACGACCATGGAGCCCGTGGCGTCCGACACCGGCAGGCCGGCGCCGATCGCGGCCGCCATCGGCTCCTCGATCAGATACACCTGGCTGGCGCCGGCACCGAGCGCCGACTCGCGGATGGCGCGGCGCTCGACCTGGGTCGAACCGCAAGGCACGCAAATGATGATGCGCGGACTGGGCGAAAAGAGGCGCGAATCGTGCACCTTCTTGATGAATTGCTTGAGCATCTGCTCGGTGACGGTGAAGTCGGCGATGACGCCGTCTTTCATCGGCCGGATGGCGGTGATATTGCCAGGCGTCTTGCCAAGCATCTGCTTGGCAGAGTGGCCTACCGCCTGGATGGTCTTCTTGGCATTGGGCCCGCCCTCGGTACGGATGGCCACGACAGACGGTTCGTCAAGGACGATACCCTTGCCACGGACGTAGATGAGCGTGTTGGCGGTGCCAAGGTCGATCGCCAGATCGTTGGAAAAGTAGGAGCGCAGGAGGCTGAACATCGGGGATTCCGCTGGTGATGAGGCGCCATCGGGAGGACGGCTAAAATAGCTTATGATAGCGCATCCTCCCTAGCAAGATAAGTCGCAGTCGGTATGTCTCTAAATCCCGAAGAGGTTCGCCGGATCGCCCATCTGGCGCGCATCGAAATCTCGCCCGCCGAAGTCGAATCGACCGGCGAACAGTTGAACGGAATCCTCGCCTTCATCGAGCAGTTGCAAGGCGTCGACACCGCCGGCGTCGAGCCGATGGCCCATGCCATGGACGTCGCCCAGCGGTTACGCGAAGACCGCGTCAGCGAAACCGACCGTCGGGCAGCTTTCCAGGCCATCGCGCCAGAAACCGAAGCCGGGCTGTATCTGGTACCAAAGGTCATCGAATGATCGGCTCCAGCCTCAAACAGTTGGCCGCCGCACTGGCGGCAAGACGGATTTCCGCCGTCGAACTGGCCACCCAGTTCCTCGATCGTATCGAGCGTCTTAACCCTGCGCTCAACGCCTTTATTACCACCGACCGCGAGCGCACGCTGGCCGCGGCAAGCCAGGCCGACGCACTGCGCGCCCAGGGCAATGCCGATCCGCTGCTCGGCATTCCGCTGGCCCACAAGGACATCTTCTGCACCGAGGGCTGGCTGACCACCTGCGGCTCGAAGATGCTGGCCAATTTCGTTTCACCCTACGACGCCCATGTCGTTGCGCAGCTGAAAGCCGCCGGCACAGTAATGCTCGGCAAGCTCAACATGGACGAGTTCGCCATGGGCTCGTCGAACGAGACTTCCCACTTCGGCCCGGTGAAGAACCCGTGGGATACCACCCGCGTCCCCGGCGGTTCTTCTGGCGGCTCGGCCGCGGCCGTTGCCGCCGGTCTGACGCCGGCTGCGACCGGCACCGACACCGGTGGCTCGATCCGCCAGCCAGCGGCCCTGACGGGGATCACCGGCCTGAAACCCACCTACGGTGTGGTCTCGCGCTACGGCATGATCGCTTTCGCTTCCAGCCTTGACCAGGCCGGCCCGATGGCGCGTTCGGCCGAGGATTGCGCCCTGATGCTCAACGCCATGGCCGGCTTCGACGCCCGCGACTCGACATCCCTGCAACGGCCGGTGGAAGACTACGCGCAGACGCTCGATCAGCCACTCACGGGGCTGCGTATCGGCCTACCCAGGGAATTCTTCGGCCCCGGCATGGACGACGACGTCCGCGCGGCGGTCGAAGTCGCAATCGACGAATACCGCAAGCTGGGCGCGGTCACCGTCGACGTCGATCTGCCGAATTCCGGCCTCTCGGTGCCGGCCTATTACGTCATCGCGCCCGCCGAGGCCAGCTCCAACCTGTCGCGCTTCGACGGCGTTCGTTACGGCCATCGCGCCGCCGAATACGGCGACCTGCTCGACATGTATTGCAAGAGCCGCGCCCAAGGCTTTGGCGCCGAAGTCAAACG
>PMIF01000040.1 GCA_003157035.1 Rhodocyclaceae bacterium | reverse complement strand
ATGACCCACCACTCGGGCCTGCCGCGCGACGTTCTCAAGGGTATGTTCACCAAGAACCCGGAACCCTTCACCGAACTGGTTCGGCACGTTCGCGCCAGCGACACCTTTTATCCGCCGAACCACACTTTCTCGTACTCGAATGTCGGCGTCACCCTGCTCGGCCACGCGATCCAGAACGTCAGCGGTGAACCCTTCGCCGACTACTTGCGGCATTCCGTCCTCGAGCCGCTGGGCATGCGCACCGCCAGCTTCGATCTCGGCGTCGCCCAGTCCGAGCTGATGTCCAAGGCCTACCGCAAAGGTGACCTCGCCGATGACCTGTCGCTACGCGATATGCCGGCAGGCGGCCTCAACGCCAGCGTGGTCGACCTCGGGCATTTCCTCTCGATGGTGTTCGCCGACGGCCACGCCGGCACGACGCAGGTGCTAAAGCCCGAGTCGGTTGGCGAAATGCTGAAAGTCCAGAACATCGACGTGCCGCTCGACTTCAACTTCCGCAACGGCCTCGGCTGGATGCTGTCGACCCTGGGCAGCTCGACGATCCAGAACGCCGGCCCGGTTGCCCACCACGCCGGGGCAACGATCCATTACCGCGCCCAGATGTACGCGCTGCCCGAGCACAAGCTCGGCGTGATCGTGCTGGCCAACAGTGGTTCGGCGGGCCGCACGGTCGACCACGTCGCCACCGAGGCGCTCACGCTCGCCCTCGAAGCCAAGACTGGCATCAGGCAGCCCAAGCCCACCAAGGTACCAGCCGCCGATCCGCCCTGGCCTGCGGACAAGCTCCAGCCCTACGTCGGCGACTACACCACCCTGGTCGGCCACGTCCGCATCCGCCTGAACGGCGGGCACCTCTACGCCGACGCGCTCGGTCGCACCTTCAATCTCGTGCCGCGCAACGACGGGCAACTTGGCGTCGAATACAAGCTGCTCGGCCTGATGACCATCGACCTCGGCATGCTCGATACGATCGGCTTCACGCGCCACAACGTGGCCGGCCACGACGTGCTGGTCGCCAACATCGGCGCTCAGGACATGCTGATCGGCGAACGCGTCCAGCCGCCCAAAGACCTGGCGCCCTGGAGCAGGCGGCTCGGCCGCTACGAGATCGTCAACGCCGGCGACGATCACACCTTTGTCGACCGCATTGCGCTAGTCGAGGAAGGCGGTCTCCTGTTCGCCGATCTCGTCGTCAGCGACCAGCCCGGACCGCCGCAACGCATCGTCCTGCAACCGCTCTCCGAACACACGGCCGTCATGCTTGGCTCGCTCGCCGACGGCGGTGGCACGCTGCGCTGCGCGACCACGGACGGAGGAGTCGAGCAGTGTTCGATTTCCGGCTACACATTGAGACGTGTTGCCAACTGACATGCGGGCCAGCCGCCACCGCCTGATCGGCTTTCTGGCCGTATCGGCGGTGCTCCACCTGCTCCTCCTGGCAGTCGAACTGCCGNNCCAAGACCGCTGACTGCCGCAACGGCCGACAAGGCTGAAGCCGTGCATCGCTTGAGTACCCCGCCGAGTGCGGCAAAGGCGCCGAACGCCGTCATCGGCCCGCCGATGCAAGAGCAGGCCAGACCGGCGATCGACGTCGACGCAGCCGTGGTCGCCGCCCGCAGCTATGCTCGCGAACCGCGGCCACATCTGCCTTTCGAGCCGAGACAAAAAGTCCTGACTGTCGAAACGGCAATCGCCCGGGCCACGGCACCGGACATCGTCGTCGAGACACGCGGCCACGCCGGCGAATACGTGACCAAGTCGCGGCACAGCCGCTGCGTGACGCCCCTCGTGGTGCCATATTTCCTGGAAGGGAAGACCATGCTGACGCTGTGCGAAGTGCACAAGGGTTGATGCGATGAGCCATCTTGAACGAATGCAATCGATCCAGGCCATGCTCGCCGCCGGCCACCGCTGCGTCGAACTCGANNGGCATGTCCTGGCTCGACCATCATCTGACCCATAAGGCACGCGCCAACCGCGCCGAGACGATGCCCTTTGCCCAAGCGCAGGTCACGCGCGCCTGGTGGATGCTGTTGGCCCTGGGCACGCTGGCCACTTTCGCCATGTTCTTCCACGGCGGCGGCATCATGATCTACGCCCTGTGGACAGTGCTACTCGGACTGGGCATCTTCGTCTTCGGCCTGTTCTCGCGACCGCTGATCGAATGGATCGGTCTGGCCACCATCCTGCTCGGTGCCACGGGTCTGGCCGCGGGCCTTGCCTTCGATACGGCGCGCTGGCTCGCCGCCTCGACCTTCGCCATCGGTCTGCCGGCGGCCGGCTGGCTGGCAGCACGCAGCGACGAGCACCGCCCGGTGCAGCGCGCGCTCTACGTCGTCGCCTGGCTTACTGTGGTCATCGCGCCAGTGTTCGCATCCGCTCGCTACGCGGCGACCGCTGCGGCACCCGGACCGGACACGGTGACCTTGAAGGTGCCCGCCGGCCGCGTCGTGCCGCTCTACCTCGACCTGGACAGCCCCCTGCTCGCGATCTCGGCGGGCGATGCAATGCCCATGCGCCTGATCCGTGACGCTGAGCTGACTCTCACCAATGGCCAGCCCGACGGCCGTTATCGCTTCGGCGACGGCTCCTGGCATTCGACAAAGGAAGGCGTTCTGGCCTTGCGCATTGACCGCATCCGGGTCGAAGTCACCGCTGGCAAACCGGAAGTCCGCATGCACAGCAATTTCGTCGTCCAGGGAGAACGGCCATGAGTATGCTTCCGGNNCTGGTCGAGGCTGGCTACCTGGAATCGCGCAAGGAGGCTTTGACCGGCGGGCGACCGCAGACGGTCTTTTCGCTATCGGCCAAGGGCCGCCAGGCCTTCCTCGACTACGTCGCCGCTTTGTCCAAGCTGTTGCCGGGCAAGCCGCTTGCCGAAGCGCCGCTGCACGCTGCCATCGCACCCCAATAGGGCACGCAACGTCCGACGGCCCGCAAACGGTGCATGCGCCGCACCGGAAGAGGCGTAAGCTGGCCTGCCGAAGGGCGTTTTCCGGTGGCACGGTTTTCGCTGATGTCTATGCGGGAGATACGAAGACCATGACGGCAGCCGCCTACGACGAAATGTACACCGCCGAGGGAAAGGTGCGCCCGCATTACGCCGCCTTCGCC
>PMIF01000159.1 GCA_003157035.1 Rhodocyclaceae bacterium | reverse complement strand
AGCTCGCCGAACGTACGGCACTGGCCACCAGCGAAATCTCAGGCCTCGTCGACAATATTCAGCAAGAAACCCAGCAGTCGAAGACTGTCATGCAGGACCATGCTCGTGAGGCGCTGAACTTCAGCGAACAGGGCGTGAAAGCCACCCAGGGCATGCAGGCCTTGCTAGCGCTGTCGAACCGGATGGAAGGCGCGATCTCAGGAAGCGCGTTGCGCAGCTTCGTCGAACTTGCCAAGGTTGATCACCTGGTATTCAAGTTCGAGATCTATCGCGTTTTGGCCGGTCTGTCGCAGAAGCGCCCTGGCGACTTCGCCGATCACACCGCTTGCCGTTTGGGCGAATGGTATTACCGGGGAGATGGCCGGAGCTGTTACGCAAAGCTGCCCGGGTATCGCGAGATCGAGCCGGCGCACGTGGGTGTGCACAGATGCGGCATCGCCGCCCTTGAGCGGTTCGGGAACGATGATTACGAGGGCGCGTTGGCGCAGATCGGCCAGATGGAGACTGCGAGCCTGACGGTATTGCGGGAACTCGACCGAATGGCCGCTGCCGGGGAAACCGACGTGGATTTGCTGTGTCATCCGGGAACCTGATGTGCACTTTGGCGCGAGGGTCGTTGGGCCATCGTCCGCTGCCAGGCAATTTCTCAGACCGCTTTGGGCGCCCAAGCGATCGCCNNAAACCGGCCAGTGAAGTTTCGCTTCTCGAAAGCAGTCAGTCGTCACCGAGTGCTCGGCGCCCTAAGCGGACATGACGATTTCCTGAAAGCCACCAGTCAGAAGTGCCTATGCAAATGGCACGAGTCTTATGTCTTCTGCCGCGGCAGGGTGAAATGGAAGGTCGCCCCTTCGCCGACTTTGCCTTCAGCCCATACCCGGCCACCATGGCGCTCAACGATACGCTTGACGATGGCCAAACCGATGCCGGAACCTTCATATTGGCCCGTCGGATGCAGGCGTTCGAACACTCTGAACAGCTTGTCCGCATAGCACATGCTGAATCCGACGCCGTGATCCGTTACCGAGAAGACATTCTCCTGGTCTTCGGCCACGCCGCCTATCTCGATGAGCGCCTCGCGATCCGTCGGCGAATACTTGATGGCATTCGACAGCAGGCTTTGCACTACCAGCCGGATCATGCCGAGGTCGCCCCAAGTCGGAGGTAATGCGCCCATTTCGAGACGCATCTGGCGCGCCGGTGCAGCCGCCTGAAACTCCGCAAAGATCTCCGAGGCCAGTTCGGCGATATCGATCGCGCTATGCTTGATTCTCTGCCGGCCGAGTGCCAGGAAGCGCAGGATGTCGTCGACCAGTCGCCCCTCGCGCCGGGCGCTGTCGCGCAGCACCGTCAGCAAACGCCTGCCCTCGTCGTCAAGACCGGCGCTGTGGTTCTCAAGCAGAATTTTCGAGAAACCGTCGAGCGCTCGCAAGGGCGTACGCAGATCGTGGGACATCGAATAGGAGAACTCTTCCAGTTCCTTGTTGGCGGCTTCCAGCTGAGCGGTACGGTCAACAACTCGCTGCTCCAGGTCTCGATTAAGCCGACGAATTTCCTCTTCCGCTCGCTTGCGTTCCGTGACGTCACGAACAATCGCCTGAAGATACGTTTCCCCCCGTAGATCAATGCGGCTCAATGTGATTTCGGCGTCGAATACAGTGCCATCGACCTTCATCGGCTGCCACTCGAAGTATTGCGGCTTGGCGGCCAACGCGGCCTCGATCTTTTCTGCGGCCACTTCGGACGATAGCCGTCCGTCAGGTTGGCGCTCAGGGCAAAGACTGGCCGGAGTACGGCCAACGAGCTCTTCCCGGGTAAGTCCGTACATCTGCGCTCCGCGCCTATTGCAGTCCACGAACCCGGTCGAGTCCTGCAGGAAAATGCCGTCATTGGCATTCTCGAACAAGGAACGGAACATGGTTTCCTCGGCCAGCAGAGCGGCCTCCACTTGCTCGCGACGTCGCAGACCTCGATGGAGCAACCACGCAAACAACATCGTGCTGACTACGAACAAGGATGCCAGCCCTTCGAGGCGAAGGGAATCCGCCCGCCATTCGGCCAGGAAGTCTGTGTCGGCCAGTCCGATTACAACGTAAAGGGGATAGTCCCCGATTTGGCGGAACTGGAAGATTCGGTCAACATTGTCGAGGCCGCTGGCTACGTGGTACCAACTCGCTTTTTCGCCTGAGTCGATCAGGCTGCGTAACTCCGTCGAGGGAATCGGCGTACCTATCTTGCTAGCGAGCGTATCGTCCTTGGCGTAGCGGACTATCAGTTGGGTCTTGCTCCAAAGCGAAGCAACCCCTTTCGGGCCCAGTTCGAGCAAGGACAATATACTGGCCAGCTGATCCGTTGCCACGGCAACATTCACCTCACCCGCAAAAGATCCATCTGGATCGCTGATGCGGCGGGACAGGGTCACGACAAGCATGTTGCTCGCACGACCCATGACCGGCTCCGAAAACACCAAGCCAGCGTTAGGTTCCTGCCGAACCCGAATGAAATAGGGGCGATCGCTGAGGTTTGCTCCACGAATATTGACACCCGTCACCGCATAACGAATATTGCCTTGCACGTCTGTCACCCGAAGGCCACGTGCTTCGGCAATCTGCGCGTCTTGACGCGCCAGAAATGCGTTAAGTTCCTGCTCCCTTATTCCACCATTGGCTTTCTGACGGGCCACCTCAGCCGCGACCGTTAGCAACGTAACGTCGATTCTCCGAATGAAGCCGACGAAGTTGGCTTCGACAGTGCGGGAGTAGTTTTGCGCGATGGCTGTTGCTTGATCAAAAGCACGCTGTTTGTTCTGAATAATGACGACAGCAACCAAGCCAATCATGAACAGGTTGGCCAATCCGATCCCGACCCACAGCAGCCAGTAATAACTTGGCCTGGCTGTCGTCACGCTGGAGTCAGCGGTTGCGGTAAGCGCCAAGTGCGCTCCTTTATGGGGTGAGCCGAGCCACTACAAGCTTCCATCAGTGCATCTTTCCTATCCTGAAACGGCGAATCACCAAATGGGCGCCTGGGAAGCCCGCTGGCGTCCAAATCAGATCGTTAAAGAAGCATTCGACTCCGGAATCATGCCTGCTTGCTCAGTCAGAGTAAACTCAATCAACGTCATATGAGCGATCTGTAAATGGTATCGCCCCATGCAGTGACGGCAGTTGGCCGGGAGCACGCCATCGTGCTTACGTTTGAACGGCTCCGCAGATCCGAACGCGGTTTCATCGTGCGACAGCGATAGGTGCGCGGCCAATCCGGTGATTCGAGTCGTCGGCAAACTGACGCTACCTGAGACGTTAAGGCGACCACACGTTACAGCTTTGGGACTCGCATTCGACTGATCATCAAGGAGCCCGAAACCGCAAATAGCAGAACCATCAAGTGAAGCGTGAACCCGCCCAGCTCGACTTTTCCCAGCCACAGTGATTCGCGAAGCGCATCATTGGACGCCGCCACGAACATCAGTACAACGAGAAGGAGAGAGCTTGGTATTGGAGTCCCCTCGAAGTACTTCACTTTGTCGCCGCCCTCGGACAGTGCCTCGGCAGTGACGTTGTAGCGGGCCAGTCGCGACACTCCACAGGCAACGAAGTAGGCCAGAATGATTCGGTCAAACAGGCCCTGCATGCCGCAACCGTAAGCAATTGCGGCAGGAGCGACGCCAAACGAGATTACGTCGGCGAGCGAATCAAGTTCGCGCCCCATGGCGGACGTCCTTTGACGCCACCTGGCGATGCGACCATCAAGAATGTCGAAAATCAGGGCTGCCAAAACCAGCCCGCAGGCGATGCGGATGTGGCTGGCGTCATTCGTCTGCAGATAGGTCATCGCGGAGAACAATGCACCTGTGCCGCAAATCGCATTTGCCAGCGTGAACCAGTCCGCAAGATGGAACTCCCGAATCATCGCGAATGGCTTATGTAGTCGATCTGTTGTCATGTCAGAGAGCCAGTTGGTCGAATGTCTGACACTATCACATGCTTCTGAGTGCCGGGACCGTCCCCACTAATGCACAGGGCATGTCCTGCAGACTGCTTTCTTCCGCTCACTTGTACGTCCGCCTCTGGGCGATAGGGTGAGTCGTCAATCAATCACCAGGTAAAGATTGCTGCCACCTGCCGCTAATGGACTTGATATTCGGATTCTCGCGACACGGATAGCAGGGTAAATGTACCTGCCTTCAAGCGGGGCATGCTGCCAGTTGCGGTCCTATCGTACGGCAGACCGGCTCCCGTTGCTGCCGCTCGACTCAAGTAAAGCGGTCGTTCAACGGCAGGCGTTACTGGCCAGTTGCGCACTAGGTCTCCAATCTTGGTGTTGAAAACGCAAGTTAGTTGAAATCGCCAGCCCGTAGCACCGGAGTTCAACGCAAGTGGACTACCAAATCAACCCGATCCCCAGCACGAGTAAGCCCGCAGCCAAGACCACCGCACCCACATAGGCTAGATAGATCCACTGGTTGGGTTTGGTCGCATCGGGCTTTAGCACCGATAGAAAGAAGGCAATGGGCAACAAAATCGCAGCGGCAGGAATTGACTCGCGAACAAACCATTTCATGCCCTCGCTCAGATTTGCTTCGTCTACATAGCGCAGTACCAGCAGGGATAACACCAGCAACACACCGGCGTGCGCGTGGCCGGCTCGCCATAAATCTTGACGCAGCGGGTTATTCTGATAGCGCGGATCGTTGATCAGAAGCCGCAGAATACTCACACCGCCATAGACGACTGTGGGAATAGCGATCAAGAGAATACCTGCCAAATGCCTCGATTCTGGACTCATTCCAAATCTCCTTTTCCGTCTTTTCTCATCGATCTGTCAAAGTCGAACAGATGAACCGTTGACTCCTTCATGTGATGTGTGTCCCTGTGTCGGAGTTGGAAGATTGGAGCGAGGCTACTCCGGAACCGACACCTTCTTCGTGCGATAGCACACGTAACGCTCGTCGTGGCCATTGTGACGCCGAATCAGGATAGGAACTTGGGCAAACAGCGCGCATGGCCAACTCGGGGTCAAGGTGTCCTTGCACCACGGCTGCCTGCTTAGGGCTCGAACCATCCCCACTTTGGATTGGGTGCGTGCAAAATCTCGACCCATTCCTAAGACGTGAACTCACAGGCCAACCAGGTCGTTACCAGCGATTTTCACGTTGCCACTAATCAAACGAAATGACAACTGCGACCGGCCGCAATTGGCCGGATGCGGGCTGTGGACAACGAACGCAAAGACTCTCAGGCTGCGAACGCGATATTCACTTTCTTGCCAAGCGATGGCGCGCTTCAAAGCCACGGCGGTGGCCTCCTCGTGGATCGCCTCTACCTTAAGGAAATCGTCGAAGCTGCTGCCAATATTCCTCTTGCCCATGTCTATCTCCTTCGCAATTGCTTGAGCCGTTCCCGCGCCAAATCGAGATCGGGTTTTGGCGTTGCCTGCTGCTTCTTGATGAAACCGTGCAGCAGGATCATGTTCTTGCCGTCGCGGGCGAAGAGGATGCACGCGATGCGGTTTTCGACTTCACGCGTACCTCCCAGATATCGCCGCCCAGGTGACCCACCAACTGTTTCGAGCACGGTGTCCACCAAGTTGGCGTTGCGATCCGTCCATTCCGCTTCCGGTGCATCGGTGTCTGTCGCCAGCGGTGCAAGGTGGAAGTCAACAAACTGGTCACCAACCTTCGAGGCCACGATTCCGGTGGCGTGTTCCGCCAGCGCCCAATCGTCGGGAACTTCTAGCTCCGTACGGATCAAAGCGGTCAGGTTCTTCATTGCAGCGCTCCGGTCGGACGGTGGCCAGACTGTGGCAGTTCGATCTAACCACGGGCGACAATGTGCCGGCGTTCGACTGGGAGCAGCGGGTCGGGCGACTGGATGAGATCGATGATTACGGGAACAAGACTTGGACACGACTGAGGCCCTGGGCCTGCTTGGACTATCGATGCCGACACCGGCGTATTTGGCTGGGTTGCTGTTGTTCGGCGTTCTTGGGTATGCGGCGTACCGATTTGGCAAACGGAGTGAACAGCCGGTCGTCCGCTGGGGCGGCGTAGTTCTGATGTTGTATCCGTACCTGGTCAGCGAGACGTGGCTCTTGTACGTCGTCGGCGCTGGTCTATGCGCCGCGATCTTCGTGTTTCGTGACCGTTAGATCATCGTCCCGCCGGCGGGAAGCCCGAGCGGTACGGTATCGACGGCTAAGAAGTACTCCAGTATCAGGCTCAGCAGCGAGACAAAGATGCTGGCAAAAAACGCGGTCCAGAAGCCCGACAGCTTGAAGCCGGTGACCAGGGCCGCCACCAGCTTTAGCATCAGGGCGTTTATCACCAGCAAGAAGAAGCCGAGCGTCAGCAGCGTCAGCGGCAAAGTCAAGATGATGAGCAGGGGGCGAACGATCGCGTTGACGAAGCCGAGCAGAAGGGCGGACACGATCAGCGACGATGCGTTCTCGAACTTCACGCCGTTGAAGACGTGGCCGGCAGCCCACAGG
Source organism: Rhodocyclaceae bacterium (assembly GCA_003157035.1). Taxonomy (GTDB): domain Bacteria; phylum Pseudomonadota; class Gammaproteobacteria; order Burkholderiales; family Rhodocyclaceae; genus Fen-999. The sequence continues at coordinate 8,979 of PMIF01000159.1, read as the reverse complement.
GCCAAGGCCGTGATGGCCCAGTGAAGCAGAAACGAGGACAGGTTTTCAATCATGTCGGTACGAAGTTGTCGTGGTCATTTTAGCCGGGTTCTCGCCTGGCATTACGCTGCAGGGTACCGATTCCGAGGGATAACAGCCAGGCCGGCAAGGGCTTGAGGCGGAAACCCAGATTGCGCCTATACGACCGCCAGGAAGGCTCCTGGAAGGTCGTATATGGCGTTTTCGAGTGCTGGGTTACCCTGGCTTAGCCACGCCGACAATCCCCCGGCCGAAGCCGAGATGGAAAACTGAACACAATCGCCTGGGATCAGTCTTCCAGCTTGAAGCCCACCTTGACGGTTACCTGCCAGTGGGCCACTTTTCCGTCTTCCACGTGACCGCGCGTCTCGATGACCTCGAACCAGTCAATATTGCGCACCGACGTGGAAGCCTTGGCAATAGCGGTACGGACCGCATCGTCTATGCTCTCGGTCGAGGACCCGGTGAGCTCGATACTCTTGTAGACATTGTTGCTCATGCTGCTCTCCTTAGGAAAGAGATTCTGCTGGTGAAGTTTGGGTGGCGGCACACGGGGAACGGAGTATCCAGTTGAAGCCACGATTCACCCCCAGCACGATGATTTCGACTTCCACCAGGCGACTGGAAGTGGGTGGCGGCGAAATGCGGTGCGTCTCGCGGTTTCCCTCTCCCTGGACGGTTTGCCGGAATACTGAGAGCCTATGCTCGAGTCTGGCATCCATCTGTGCGCAAGCACACGCACCCGTTCGGACAGGAGCCCGAAAATGTGGAGTCCTGCGTCGCGAACGGCAGCTATTTGTTCTGCAACGCCTGCGGCGAGCGTCCGCTCCCAATATTCTCCAGAGGCGGCAATGGGCACCGAGCACTCATTGGCCTCGAGAAGTTCGCCGCCAGACAGCTGCCCTTCGAATTCGTCGCTTATAAGCCGCCGTTGGTGTCAAATCTCGATGATGGTGTCGCTGTAGCGGGCCACCATGGGATCATGCGTCATCAGCCGCATTGGTTCCACAAGCGCCTGTGCAACGAGGATCCGGTCGAACGGGTCTTGGTGGTGCGTGGGCAGTTCCCCAACAGCGATCGCATGCTCGACCTCGAGCGGCAGGAAACGGTAACCGGACTCACGGAAGAATCGCACCGCATCCTGGCTGGACACCGGGATGTCGCCCCGACCAAGCGCGTGCTTGATGGCGATCTCCCAGACGCTCGCGGCGCTGATCCATACCGCCGACTTAGGCGACTCGATCAGTTCTCGCGCTTTCTGCGGGAGCTTCGGGCTGTCGGTGATCGCCCAGAGGGCGACGTGCGTATCGAGCAGGAGATTCAAGATTGTTGCCCGCCAAGGAACAAGCGCGCCACCTCATCGTTATGCGTGTCGATGCTGTCAGGCACCACGAACACGCCCTTGGCGACGCCGATGCGCTTGCCTGCCGGCACGGTATCGATTGGCACCAGCTTGGCGGCCGGCCGGCCATTGCGCGCGATGACGATCTCGCGCTCCTGCCCCTGCTCGATGGCTTCCACCAAGCGGGACAACGAAGACTTGGCTTGCAACATATTGACGGAACGCATCGCGATCCTCCCAGAACAGAGGGTTAGTCTAGTCTAGCTAGATGCTTCGGTCAAACGCAATTATTCTGGATTCTTCGGCCGCACGCTCTGTAACCCTTCGACATGTCCGCTGCGCCATTGGTTGATGTTGCCGCCATCGACGCGGAAATAGCCTATCCAGGCGTTACCCAATTCCGACTGGTTGCGCAAATTCATGTCCCAGGCAGCGGTATCGTCGGAAAAGGAATAGCGACCGGTGGTCACTTTGAAGACGGATGACGGCGGCTCCTGCGCAGCGGCAGCCTCGGCGAAGGCTGCCAGCACCGCCATCACCAGGATTCTCAGGGCCACAGCGGCAAACTCCGGAACGAACAATGGCGGCAATGTTAGCCCCTTTGCCATCACTGCGAGTCAACTCGCCGCGGTAACATTCGTCCCATGACCAACTTGACCCCGCTCGCCAATAAGCCGAAGCCGCTACGCGTCATCTTGGCGCGACCGCGCCTGTTCATCGGCGCGCTGGTCGGTCTGGCCACCATCTTCCTGCTACCGTCGGCAGCGACGCAGCACGACATCACGCGCATCATCGTCGGCTGGAACGTCGGCGCCGGACTGTATCTGCTGCTGACCATGCGCATGATGTTCTGGTCGACGCACGAACGCATGCGCAGTCGCGCCCTGGAGCACGACGAGGGGCGGCTCGTCGTCCTGGCGCTGGTCGTGGTCGCAGCGATCATGTCGATCGGCGCCATCGTCGCCGAATTGGCGGTGGCCAAGGATTTCCAGGGCACCTTGCGCTACGAGCATATCGCCCTGGCGGCATTGACGATACTGACGTCCTGGAGCTTCACCCAAGTGATGTTCGCCCTGCACTATGCCCACGATTACTATGCCGCCGAGATCCGCGGCACCACCGGCGGCCTGGCCTTTCCCGGCGGTCACGCGCCGGACTACGGCGATTTTCTTTACTTTTCCTGCATCATCGGCACCTCGGGGCAAACGGCCGACGTCAACATCACCAGCCGCAGCATGCGCCGGACCGGGCTGGTGCATTGCGTACTCGCCTTCTTCTTCAACACGACGCTGATCGCGCTGACCATCAACATCGCATCAAGTCTGTTCTGACGGACTGGCCATGGCCAAGGCCAGCGCCGTCCAGACCACAGCTCGCCAGAGCAGCGAACTGGCCAGATTGCAAGGCGCCAAGAGCGCCGGCTTGCGGACAATTCTGTTCGTGTGCACCGGCAACGCCATCCGCTCGCAGATGGCCGAGGCCCTGGTCAATCACATCCTTGCCGGCAGCTGGGCGGCCTTCTCCGCCGGCACGCTACCGCGCCCGATTCACGCCGAGACCATCGCCGTCCTCAGCGAGTCAGGCATCGACGCCACACGCCAGTTCGCCAAGCACGTCAGCTTGTTCAAGGACTGCGCCTTCGACAAGGTAGTCGTGCTCTGCTCCGACGCCGGCCGCGTCTGCCCCGAGTTTCCCTATGCCGGCACGACCGATCAAATGGCTTTCGACGATCCACTGTGGCCCGATGTTCTCGCCGGTGCCGTCGTCTTCAGCTACAAGCCCCGCCTGCGCGCACTCAAGGCCGAGATGGAACGCGCGCTCTGCGCCCACATCGACGCCCTTGAGGACCAGGACGTAGACACCGGTCGCAGGTGCGGTCCGCAGCGCCCATCCTGGCTGGGCGCCTGCCTGTCCTTGTGGCAACACCGTCAGCGCCGGGTCACGTCTTCGCGCCCGACTGCCGCGGTCGACCGCCCGCTGGCGAAATACCAGGCATTCAAGACGCTGCTCGCTCACAACCACAGCGCGCTCGAACACATGGCGCGCCTGGAGAGCCTGTATTACGGCTCTGGCGCCTTTGGCCGGTCAACGCTGCGGACAAGCTACCGCGAATTGCTGGCGGCCCTCTACGGCATCGTGTACGCCTTTGCCCGCCTGACCGGCGAAAGCCAGCCGGTGCTGTTGGCCGCCTTGCAGGATATCGACGCCGCCATCGGCCCGGAATGTGAAAGCTCGACTATTGCCGCCGCTGACCAAGCGCTGGTGCTGCCTTTCGCCGCCATCGGCCAGGACATGAAGGACACGGTCGGCGCCAAGACCGCCAACCTGGCGACAATCGGCAATCGCCTGGGCTTGCCGATCCCTAGCGGTTTCGCCATCACGGCCCACGCCTACGATCGCTTCCTTGCCGACAATGGCCTTGATGCCGTCATCGAGCGTGAACTGGCCGCCATCGATAGCGAAGATGCAGCGGCTACCGAAACGCGCTGCCGGCGGATTCAGGCGCTGATCCGTGCCGGTCTGGTCGCCGCCGATATTGCCGCCGAAATCGAAGCGGCCTTCGCCGCCATCGAGACCGACGGCGCTGCTGTGCTGCGGGTGGCCATGCGCAGCAGTGCCGTCGGCGAAGACACCGAGCCAACCTTCGCTGGCCAGTACGAGACGATACTCAACGTCGGCCACGACAAGCTCCTGGAAGCCTATCGCGAAGTCCTGGCCAGCAAGTATTCGCCGCAAGCGGTCTGCTATCGCCTGCAATATGGTCTCGACGACCGCGAGACGCCGATGTGCGTCGCCGCCGTGACCATGGTCGACGCATTGGCCAGCGGCGTGGTCTATTCGCGCGATCCGGCACGCAGCACTGAACCATTGCTGAAGGTCAACGCGATCTGGGGCCTGGGCGAGCAACTGGTCGACGGCAGCGCCACGCCCGACGTCTTTCTGGTAGACCGCGGGCGACGGCTGATCGAGGAGCGCAAGATCGCCAACAAACCCTGGCGCTTGACCGCTTGCCCCGAAGGCGGTGTCGCGCTCGCACCGACCTCAGCGCGCGAACACGTCATGGCCGCGATCGACGACGCGACCGTGCTGCAACTGGCCGACTATTGCTTGCGTCTGGAGGCACATTTCGGCGGCCCACAGGATATCGAGTGGGCGGCCAACGCCGATGGCCGCCTGTTTCTCCTGCAATCGCGGCCGCTGAAGTTGCCGACCATCGACCCCGCCGCCGGCGCACGACATCATTACCCGGGCCATCCGATCGTGCTGGAAAGCGGCGTCATGGCCGCCCCAGGCGTCGCCACCGGCACGGCGTTCGTGGTCCGCCGCGACGAAGATCTGCTCGCCCTGCCCGATAATGTCATCCTGGTTGTGGCCACCGCGGCGCCGAAATACGCCCGCGTCGCGGGACGCATCAGGGGCCTGATCGCCGACAGCGGCAGCGCCACCAGCCACCTGGCCTCGGTAGCGCGTGAATTCGGCCTGCCGGCCATCATGGACACCAAAATCGCGACCAGAACGCTGATGACCGGTGACCACATCACGCTGGCGGCCAATAGCGTCACCGTCTATATCGGCATCGTGGCGGAACTTGCAGCGGCAGTCAGGCCGCAGCAGCAGTTGAATAGCGACAGCCCGTTACGGCGGCGACTGCGCGCCATGCTCGACCGCATCACACCGCTGAATCTACTCGACCCGAGTGCAGCTTCGTTCACGCCGCAAGCCTGCAAGACTTGCCACGACGTCATCCGTTACCTGCATGAAGTCGCGATGCGCGAAATGTTCGGTCTTTCGGCGGCAGCGCCAACGGCACGTGCCATCCGATTGCGCTCGCGGCTACCGCTCAGTCTGAATCTGCTGGATCTCGGCGGCGGTCTCAGGGCAACGGCAATTGCCGGCGAAGCCAGTATCGACGATATCGCCTGCCGCCCCCTGGCGGCGCTCTGGCGCGGCCTGAATCATCCGGGAATCAGTTGGCGCGGCACCATGAATACCGGTCGGCAACGTCTGGCGACCTCACTGGCGGCGCCGGCGACCGCTGAATTCGGCGAACAGCCCGGTGGCGACAGCTACGCGCTGGTCGCGACCGACTATCTCAACTTCAGCATCAAGTTTGCCTATCACTTCGCTACCGTCGAGGCGCTCTGCGGCGACAGCAGCGCGCAGAACTACATTGCGCTGCAGTTTACCGGCGGCGCCGGCGGCTATTACGGCCGCTCGCTGCGCATCCAGTTCCTCGCCGCGGTTCTTGATCAATTGAACTTCGAGGTGACCACCACCGGCGACCTCCTGCAGGCTCGCTTCGCGCGCCATGACCAGGCCGCCACAGACGAACGCCTCGATCTGCTCGGGCGGCTGCTGGCATCGAGCAAGCTACTCGACATGACCCTCGCAGTGCCTGGCGACATCGAGGACCACTGTCGCCGATTCTTTCTCGGTGACTACGATTTCCTCGCCAAAGCCGATCCGCATCGGCCAACGAATCTCTACGTCCAGACCGGCCGCTGGCAATTACGTCAGGACGACGGCCGCAGTATCTGCGTCCAGGACGGTATGCCGTTCGGCAATCGCATCGGCACCCGCCTGGCCGGAACCCTGGCCAGAATCGCCGGCGCCAAGGCGACGGCCTTTCTCGACAACATCGCCGCCTACTACTACTTCCCCCTGGCCATTGCCAGAACCGCCAGCGTCGGCGAAGCCGTGCTTCGGCTCCGTATTCGCCCGGTGGCGGGGCGCATCGACCGTGCCGGCGGCATCGCCTTCGCTATCCGCGATGCCGACAACTATCTGGTATTGCGCATCAACACCCTGGAGAACAACGTCGTGCTCTTCGAGTTCCGCAACGGCCGGCGCCAAACCTTGGCGAGTGCCGACAGGCAGCTCATCACCGGCCTCTGGTACGACCTGCAAGTCGACATCCGAGCCGATGCCATCATCGGCTCGATCGACGGCGAAACCGTCCTGACGGTAGCGATCGACAAGGCGCCGACTGGCTTCATCGGCTTATGGACCAAGGCCGACTCGACCATCTGGTTCGACGACTTGACCATTGCGACGAGCGGGACAAGTGACCGCATCGAGTTCTGACGGCAATCGAGTTCTGACGGCTTGTCCGCCGGGCCGTCTTTCGGTAGGGTGACAACCATGGTCACCGACAACACGCAGCGCTTCTGGCCGATTGCCCTCGCCGCGGCAGCCATCCTCATGATCACCAACGGCATCCGTCAGTCGTTCGGCCTGTTTGTGGCGCCGATCGATGCGGCGACCGGGCTCGGCATCGCCAGTATCAGTTTTGCCATGGCCGTGGCGCAATTGATGTGGGGCGTCGTGCAACCAATCGCCGGCGCGGTCGCCGACCGTTATGGCCCGGCGCGCGTGCTGGTCGCCGGTGGATTGCTGCTGGCCCTCGGCCTGACGCTGGCACCGCTGTTGCCGAGCACCATGGGGCTGGCACTTTCCCTCGGCGTCCTGGCGTCGGTCGGCGCCGGCACCGGCAGCTTCTCCGTCCTGTTCGGCGCCACCGCCCAACTGCTACCGCCGACGCGCCAGGGCATGGCTTCCGGATTCATCAATGCCGGCGGCTCCTTCGGCCAGTTCGTCTTCGCCCCGCTGACGCAGCGCCTGATCGCCGGTTTCGGCTGGATGGGCGCTTTCTGGTCGCTCGCCATCGCCGGGCTGGCGACCTTGCCACTGGTGCGCCTACTCAGCCACGGCAGTAGCGCAGCCCACGCCGCTACTACTGCCGGAGGCCTGGGCCAAGCCGTGCGCAGCGCTTTTGGCGACGGCAGCTACCTTTTGCTCCACGCCGGCTTCTTCACCTGCGGCTTCCATATCGCCTTCCTCGTCACCCACTTGCCCGGCGAGGTCAATTTGTGCGGCCTGCCGCCGACCGTCGCCAGCTGGTCGCTCGCCATCATCGGCCTGACCAACATTTTCGGCAGCGTAGCCGCCGGCTATTGGGTCGGCCGGTACCGCAGCAAGCTCATTCTGTTCTGGATGTACGCNNAGCCCTGGTGTTGATCTATCTGGCGCTGCCGCCAACCGATCTCACTTTCTATGCCTTCGCAGCCGGCCTGGGTTTCACCTGGCTGGCGACTGTCCCACCGACGGCACGCCTGGTCGGCAAGTTGTTCGGCACGCGCTATCTGGCAACCTTGTTCGGACTGACTTTGCTGACGCACCAGATCGGCGCCTTCTTCGGCGCCTGGCTGGGCGGCATCGCCCTGGCGCGTGGCGGCAATTACCTTTGGATGTGGTATGCCGACGCGGCACTGGCGGCGGCCGCGGCGCTGGTCAATTTGCCCATTCGCGAGGACCGCATGGTGCAGCCCCAGGTTGCGGCCACCGCTTAAGTCCCCAATTCGCCAGTGGCAGTCCCGGTTTCGCTACGCCCTAGGCATCGCCGGCCAAGGTCTCTGGGCTCGGTCGCTGTTGGTGTGAATCGACAGCAAACCCTTTATGCCGGCAACTTTTGCTTGGTGACATGGTGAGATCCATGAATATTGCAAGTGCTATCGGATCCACAACCTCATCTCCGATATCCGCATTCCGGAGAACGTCGGTGACTTCCGATTGATGTCGCGGCCCATTGTCATGGCGCTTCAGCAACTACCGGAGAACAGACGGTTCATGAAGGGCCTATTCACATGGGTAGGTGGCAAGACTGCCGAAATTGACTACGTCCGCAAACCCCGGGCCGCCGGGAAAACCAAGTTTTCTGGTTGGCAATTGTGGAATTNNTCGTCAGAACAATGATTCAAGGCATCGATGTTCCCGGTTACGCGTCACTCTTGACCTCCGTTCTATTCTTGGGCGGCATGCAGCTTGTCGGCATCGGCGTAATCGGCGAGTATGTCGGTCGAACCTATTTTGAATCCAAGCGACGCCCAATCTACATCGTGCGGGCGATTTACGGTGATCGGGCATCCCCAGCGCAACATGACGCTGCCTAGATCCGCCATCGTGGGTTGCCAGAGGAGCGACCATGGGCACCGTTGAACAGGTGGATCTGGACATTCCCGCAGCACCCTGCCGCACCGAAGCCTTCAAGTACTGGCTGAAGCTGGGCTTCATCAGCTTTGGCGGCCCGACCGGGCAGATCGCCGATGCACCAGGAACTGGTCGACAGACGCCGCTGGATCTCCGAACAGCGCTTCCTGCACGCACTCAACTACTGCATGCTGCTACCGGGCCCGGAGGCGATCCAGTTGGCCATCTACATCTCCTGGCTGCTGCACGGAACGGTCGCGGCAATCGTCGCCGGCGTGCTGTTCTTTCTGCCGGCCGCCGTGTAAGTGGTCACGCCCGCCGCGGTCGTATTGGCCAGGGCGAAGCTGCCCCAGGTCGTGGTTGTTGCTCCCGCTGCTCCCACTCCGGTCAGTCCCTGCTGCTTGTAGTTCCAGTTCTGATGCGCGGTGGCGATGGCTTGCCAATCCACATCCGGACGCTTGCTCAATTCGTTCAGCCAGGCCAGCCCCGGCTGGCTGGACAGCGTGACCGCCAGGTCCCTCAGTTCGGCCGCGGTGTAGGCTGTCTGGTCGGCGTCGAGTTGTACCGAAATGTGGGCATTGCCCGGCAGGTTGAGCCCGCCCTGGGCGTCGATCCTGGTCAGCGTCAGCGTC
>PMIF01000133.1 GCA_003157035.1 Rhodocyclaceae bacterium | reverse complement strand
CCTCAACTTCTCGAACCGCCCGGTGCGGACCCGCATGCCGGGCGGTGTGGGAGGGGCTCGATCAGGTATCCTGATCGCCCCTATCCCGATTGTTGGCCTCAGGCGAGCAATTCTTACTTGGCGGCTAGTGTCGAGAATTCTTACAGGGTGCAGTTCTGGAGGACTGCCAGCCAAGAATGTCGAATTATTAACTAGTGCTATTGGTGGTTCTTGGATGTCTCTGGCATGAACAATAGGATGGTTGCAGACCATCCTAAGCATCAACCTCATTGGGAGCCCAGGAATAAATCGACTCACATTCTCCGCCGTTGTTGCCGCCGTTGTCTTTTGCGCAGCTGCGCTTTTCGCGTGACCCCGGGATTCTGGCCAAGGCCGGCGTCGGCTAGCGCTTCGCGCCCGGATCTCCCTCCACCCGATTCCTGCCGCGCTCCTTGGCCCGATAGAGGGCCACATCGGCACGGGCCAGGATGTGGTCGGCCACGGCATCGCCCGGACCGAACTCGGCGACGCCGATGCTGACCGTAACCGGGATCATCCCCGTGCTGCTCTGGAGCGGAGTCTCGGCCACATCGCGGCGGAAACGATCCGCGAACTGCCAGGCCCCGGCACCGTCAGTGCCGGGCAGCAGGATGCCGAATTCCTCTCCGCCCAGGCGGCCGAACAGGTCGATGCGGCGCAGGCGGAGCCGGGAGAGTTCGGCCAGGTGCTTGAGCACCGCGTCGCCGACGGCATGGCCATAGGTATCGTTGACGCTCTTGAACCAGTCGATATCCATTATCAGTAGCGCGGCCGGCGCTCCGAAGCGCCTGCTGCGCGCCAATTCCACCTCCAGCTGATCGAGGAAGTTGCGCCGGTTCGCCACGCCCGTCAGCGGATCGGTGGTCGCCAGGCGGGTCAGTTCCTGCTGCATTGCCTTGCGTTCCGAGATGTCCATGGCGGTGCCCGCCACCCGCGAAGCACGGCCGTCGGCGGCCCGCTCCACCGCCATGGCGCGGATCAGCACCCAGATCCAGCGGCCGTCCTTGTGGCGCATGCGTGCTTCGACTTCGAGGAAGGGCGTTTCGCCCTTGAGATGGCGAACCGAGGCATCGCGCACCGCCGGCACATCCTCCGGGTTCAGCAGCCCAACCAGCGTAGACAACTGCGGATGAAACTCTTCCGGTTGATAGCCCAGCAGCTTGGTCCAGCCTTCGCCGAAGACGAGTGCGTCACTGGCAATGTGCCAGTCGCTCAACGCCACGTCCGAGCCTCGCAGCGCCAGGGTCAGACGCTCTTCGGCCAACCGCTTGCGGGTGATATCTCGGGTGACACCGAGCAAGTGCGTGATGTTGCCGGCGGCGTCGCGCAGCGGCGCCGCGTGGGTCTCCGCCCAGCGCCGCGTGCCCAGCTTGCCTTGAAGCTGGAATTCCAGCACGCCGGTCTCGTCGGCGAAGACCCTCCTGGCCAGGTCCACGAATGCGTCGCGATACTGCGGCAATATGAAGCTGAGCAGGCCGCCCGCATTGACCTCTTCGACGCCGTCGACCTGCAGCATGGCCAGGCCGGCCTTGTTCATCTGCAGCACCGTTCCGTCGGCTTCGACGATCTTCACGCATTCAGGCTCGTTCTCGAGGATGGCTGACAGGAAGTTCCTTTGTTCCTGGAGTGCCGCACCCACCTCTTTCCGCCGCGTGATGTCCTCCTTGACGGCGAGGTAATGGGTAGTACGGCCATGGGCATCGACGACGGGCGAAATGTTGGCGGCCTCCCAATACAACTGGCCGTTCTTCTTTCGGTTGCACAGTTCGCCCTGCCATGCCTTGCCACCGGCCAGGGTGGTCCAAAGGTCGCGATAGGTTTCCGGCGGCGTCTGGCCGGACTTCAGGATGCTGGGATTTTGGCCGAGCGCTTCTTCAGCTGAATAGCCGGTCGTTTGGGTAAAGCCGGCATTGACGAAAACGATCCTCGTATCATAGTCGGTGACCATGATCGACGAATTGCTCTGCTCCGCCGCCGCTTTCAGAAGCCGCTGCGACTCGGTCAGCTTCTCCCGCTCGGTGACATCCTGGCCGATGGCCAACAGGCCGACAGTATTCCCGGCGGCGTCTTTCAGGGTCTTGTCGGACCACTCCACCAGGATCGCCCGCCCGTCCTTGGCGACGATCAGGTCAATTGTGGCCTCGGTTCGGAAATCAGTGAGCCCCTTCCTGAAGGGCGGTTTGATCTCGGCTTGATCGCCGCGCGGAATGAACTTTGCAAACCAACTGACCCCCTTGACCTCCTCCAATCGGTAGCCCGAGAGATCTTCGAAGTAGCGGTTAAAACGAACGATTCGTCCCTGGGTATCGAGCACCAGCACGATGGCCTGGGCCGTATCGATCAGGCTTTCGGCGAAGTCGCGCTCGCGGCGCACGTCTTCTTCGAAGCCTCTGCAGACGGAAAGGGCCGCTTCGGCGGCACTGCGCGCGTGCTCCATGTTCTCGGCCAGGCGGCCCTGCTCCAGTCCCAGGCGTATCGCGACATCGAGCGTTTGATGCAGGTGGCGCGCGCTGGCAAGCATGGCCGCCAAGAAGATAAGACTCATGGCGCCGAAGGCCCAGCGGAGCGGCGAATCGGCCTGCAGCAACACGATCGCCGACATCGGCACGCAGACCAGCGCCGCGTAGAGCACGAACGCTGCCGGTACCGGTACCAGGATGGGCATGGCGCCCGCCACCATCCCCGCGAGCACCAGGCCGGTGAACAACAGAGTCTCATCGGGCGCTTGCCACATAAACAATAGGGTCGCCGCGCCCCAAATCCCCGCTATCATGGTCGTGCCAACGAAATAGCGGCGCCGCCAGGCGATCGCAGCGCTTGCATCCGGCCGGGCTGCCAGGAACCGGCGCGCCAGCAGGTAGCGCCCCGCGGCGATGGTGACGGCGAAACACCACCAGACGAAGGCCACGCGAGCCGACATGCGCAGGGAGACGACGACGCAAGCCAGCAGCGTGGCATTGACGAAATTCACCGCNNCCTACAGTGAGCTTCTCCCGACAATTCGGCATTCATTTGGACGGCCGGGTGTCCTGCTGTCCATACTAGCCCAGAACACTCCAACTCACCTACGCCCGCAAACGGCCGTCCCGCTGCCGTCAGTGAAGCGGCTGGCCGCGCACTCACCGGCGCCGGGGCAGTCGAAGAAATGGGCGGTGGCGTCATGCAGTGATCGGGCCGCGATTCCGACCGCTTATCGGTAGTTCTTGGTGCCGAAATCCAGATTGACTACGCCTTCCAGGCTCGGCGATACTGCCGAAAGTGCCATTGAATTTCCTGGCTTTCAAACGTTTCCAGCTTGCATGCGAGCGNNCGCGGGTCTTGCTCTTTGTCAGATTCATCAGGTCATTCGGTCGCCCGCGCATGAATTTAAGCAGCTCAGTGCGTGCCGTTTCGACGGGGCAGCCGGTGGCGACCAGCTTTTCGACCATGTTCTGAAATCGCTTGCGGCGCATGATGCCTGCGTCCGTGAGATCGCGGCGATTCCAGTAGCTCTCAAGCAGGGTCGAGCCGCAGACGCAGTTTCGGAACAGTTCGACAATTTCGTGACCGTCATCATCGCGGCCTTGTTTCAGGCCGCTGGAATTCGTGCGCACGGGTTGTGTGGCAGCAAGGAATTCGGCTGAGTTTCGATATTCCCGACCGCAAAGTCTGCAGCGCTTCGGAAAAGCCGAATCTGCTAACTCGCGCAGACCTGCGTAAACACCTTCGCCAATAGGCGCTTCACTCATCGCTTCAGTGCCTTGCAGGAACTCGGCCGTGGTGCCCGGGGTCTGGAGATACGCGCCAGGGCTGCGTTAAGCACGCGCCTTATCGGGAAATCTCGTTCATTGACGGGGCGCTCCGCCTTCCGCCCGCTTGAGCGCTTCTTCGCGCGGATGATCAAGGTCCCTGGGCAGTATCACGTCTTCGCCGCGCTCGTCGATGTAGCGTACCGCTTTTTGGCCAACCTGTTTGGCGTTCGGCCGGTAGATCACGCGAATGGCTGCCGTTGCATCGTTGTAGAAGCCAACCGCCGGTGAGTGCAGTATCACTGCCTGCACGGACTCCACCTCCGCCCCCTCGAGTCTTGGCACGACTTGCTTAGCCTCGGCTACCTTCAAATATCGCGAGGCGCGGTCGAGTACTTCGCGGTTTAGGTCGGGCCACGCCAACTCCATGAAGGCAACGCGTCCAGCGCCATCGACGTTGAGCATCAGGCGCGACGACACGACCTCGACGCCTTCGACGCGTCGGCCGATCACCAGCGTGCGATGACTTTTCTGCGGCGGCAGCACCCTGACTTCCTTGCCAACGGGCCCGATCTCTCCGCTCTGGGTGAATTGCTGCAGAACTTGTACGTCGGCGATCTCCTCTTCCTTGACCCCCGTGGCGCGCAGGAGCTTGATACCGATGCTCTTGAGCTCGGTATCGGAGCCATTGAATGACGTTCCCTCGCTTGGCGGAAATTCCTTGCGATTGTGGATGATGAAGACGCGATGGCCGGTGTGGGTGGTAAGGGTCGTCACCCCATCGGTAACCGCGCGGACGCCATGCTCGCCAGCGCCCACCACTCGACCCTGCCACTTGATGCCGAAGTCATTGGTTCCGAGCGCGGCCAATTGGTTGGCTTGGTCGTCGTCCAAACGCCTGGCATCGGCTCTTGGCTCCATGGCGCAACCGGATAAGAGAACCGACAACACCAGTGCAGACAGCGCTGAATAGATGATCGTTTTCATCACAACTCCTGTTAGCTGCGTTGGGCGGCTACTGTGCCGGCTAGCTGCAAATCCAGCGCCAGGCGAACCAGTTGCCGCTGGGGCGACCCATGGGCGACTTGACTCTCTCGTTGTCACGCCGGTTCTCGGCGCTGGCCTGAGTCGCGTCGTTGGCAATGGCTACCGCGCAGACCTGCGACTGGACGTCGATCAAGCCCGCATTCATCCACGCCCAGGTTGCCGGGAGTTCCGGAAAGAGCTGCACCGTGGTGAAGCCAAAATCGACCGTGTATCCCACCGTATAGCCGGAGAAAGTGCCGCCGCGAGTTTGGCTGTTCAGGGTGTCGTGAGTGGCGTTGCCGGAATGGCCGACTGCGACATGCAGTCCCTGGAACGGCGGGAACCAGTTGTTGCCCAGCGATACGAGATCCATCGGACAGCTGGCGTCGATGAAGGCGAACTTGAGCCGACCATTGCCATTGCCCCAGCGCGAGGAAGCGCCGATGTCGGTGTTGTTCGGTTGGCCGTTGGTGCTACAAACAAAGATGAAGTCCGGGTCGGTGGCTACCGGCGCGCCCTGGCAGATGCCATGGCCGTTGTAGAAGTAGACGTCGGTAATATCGCTGCCGCCTTGCGCTTCCATGTCGGCGTTGGCTCCGTCACGGAAGTCCGAGCCCCAGACGTCGTTGTTCTCCCAGCGCGAAACGTTGGGTAGTCCTGCCAGGTTGTACCAGCTACGGAACGAAGCCGCCGAACCGACACTGAATGGCAGATTCGGCCCGAAGCAGGGATTGGCCGGATAATTGGAGACCGCTCCCGTGGAGTAGCGGGTCTGTCCATAACTCGCACCGACCTGAGCAATCGCCAGAACCGCAACTACGCACGCCATTAGCCTTTGCATGAGCGTCCTCCCATTAGTTGGATCGAGAACCGCCGATCAGGTGTGATGCTGGCATCGCGGTCAAGCGATCGCCCGGCTTCTCCGCCTCACTCTCGATCGAGTACACATGGTCCCAAGCAACATTTATGCTAATCGGGTGCAATTCCTATGTGCCTGATTTGATGGGGACAACCCGTCACGCAGGAATAGCGGCATGGGTCGGTATTGACCCTCCGGCCGCGACGACCAATTTGTGCAGGACCTCAATTGGCGCCGCGTTCCCCGATGGCATCCGGGAATGGGTCAGAAATGACCGAGGCGGGTCGCCTTTGACCCAATGGCCGATCCGACCGCTCTGCCACTCACCTGCTAGACTCCGCCATCCTCCCCGTCAGCGTCTTTCGCGTGAGCTCCCGAGCCTTCTCCTCCCTGCCACTGTCGCCGCCGCTGTTGCGCAATCTTGAGCGCCTCGGCTACGTCAGCATGACGGCCATCCAGGCGCAGAGCCTGCCGCTGATCCTGAAACGNNCTGGTCCTGTGCCCGACGCGCGAGCTGGCGGACCAGGTGGCGAAGGAATTACGCCGCGTCGCCCGCTACGCCGACAACATCAAGGTGCTGACGCTATGCGGCGGCACGCCGATGGGGCCGCAGATCGCTTCGCTCGAACACGGCGCCCATGTCATCGTCGGCACGCCCGGCCGCATCCAGGACCACATGAGCCGCAAGAGCGTCGACCTGTCGCGTGTGCGGACACTGGTGCTCGACGAGGCCGACCGTATGGCCGGCATGGGCTTCTACGACGAGATCAAGGGAATCGTTCGGGCCTGCCCGGCCGAGCGGCAAACGCTGCTGTTCTCGGCCACCTACCCGGACGACATGAAGCAGGCCAGCGCGGCCTTTCTCAACCATCCGGAGGAACTCAAGGTCGATGCCGGCCAGGACGCCACGCGCGTCGAGGAGCGCTTCTACGAAGTGGCCCAGGAAAAGCGCAACCACGCCGTCGCGCACCTGCTCGCGCATTTTCGTCCTGAATCAACACTGGCCTTCTGCAACACCCGC
>PMIF01000106.1:1433-6594 GCA_003157035.1 Rhodocyclaceae bacterium | reverse complement strand
GCCACGGCACCTGGTGGGCGAAGGAAATCGCCCACCACGGCGACCTCGCTGAAAATCTGGTCGGCTTTTGCCGGGACCGGATATAATCTTCGGTTTCCAAATATTTGGCAGGAACCGAGCATGAAACTCGCGCAAGAACTCCGCGTCGGCAACGTCGTCTTGGTCGGCAACGACCCCCTCGTTGTCCAGAAGGCCGAATACAGCAAGTCCGGTCGGAACGCTTCCGTCGTCAAATTCAAGTTCAAGAATCTGCTCACCGGCACNNGTCTACAAGGCCGACGACAAGTTCGAGCAGGTGGTGCCCGAACGCAAGGAATGCACCTACTCCTACTTCGCCGACCCCATGTACGTTTTCATGGACGCCGACTACAACCAGTTCGAGGTTGAAGGCGAGAACATGGGCGACGCGCTGAACTACCTGGACGACGGCATGCCGATGGATGTCATCTTCTACGACGGCAAGGCCATCTCCGTCGAAATGCCCAACAGCGTCGTGCGTGAGGTGATCTACACCGAGCCGGCGATCAAGGGCGACACCTCCGGCAAGGTCATGAAGCCGGCCAAGATCAGCACTGGCTTCCTGATCCCGGTACCCATTTTCGTCGCCACCGGCGACAAGATCGAAATCGACACCCGCA
Organism: Rhodocyclaceae bacterium; assembly: GCA_003157035.1. GTDB lineage: Bacteria > Pseudomonadota > Gammaproteobacteria > Burkholderiales > Rhodocyclaceae > Fen-999. The sequence goes on along the minus strand of PMIF01000106.1, from coordinate 5,956 downwards.
CCGGCGAATACCGCAATCGCGTCAAGTGAACATCACCCGGCGACAGATCAAGGGCGGCTGCGGCCGCCCTTTTTCATTGCCGCTGGGTAGAATGCAGCGCACATAACACACACGGGAGTGGTCATGAGAACTGCACGTTGGCTGGCGCTTTGCGGCGCCCTGTTGAGCATTTCCGCACTGGCCGACATCAACGTCGGCGTCACGCTCTCCGCGACCGGACCGGCCGCTTCCCTGGGTATACCCGAGAAGAACAGCTTTGCCCTGGTGCCAACGAGCATTGCCGGCCACAAGGTCAACTACATCATCCTGGATGACGCCTCGGACACTACGAGTGCCGTCAAGAACGCCCGCAAGCTGATAGCCGAAGACAAGGTGGATGTCATCGTCGGTTCGACCACGACGCCCAACTCGTTGGCGATGATCGAAGTCGTGGCCGAAAGCGAGACACCGATGATCTCGATGGCTTCGGCGGCGCGCATCGTCGAGCCGATGGACGACAAGCGTCGCTGGGTGTTCAAGGATGCGCAGAGCGACACCCACATGGCTACGGCCATCGTCGAGCATATGAGCAATCACGACGTCAAGACCATCGCCTTCATCGGCTTCGCCGATGCCTATGGAGAAGGCTGGTGGAACGAACTCAGCAAGCTCGCCGAGATGCGCAAGATCAAGGTGGTCGCCAACGAACGCTTCAATCGCACCGACACCTCGGTCACCGGCCAGATTCTCAAGGTTCTCGCCGCCAAGCCCGATGCCGTGATGATCGCCGGCTCAGGCACGCCAGCGGCGCTACCCCAGAAAGCGTTGCGCGAAAAAGGCTACAAGGGGCCGATCTACCAGACCCATGGCGTCGCCAACAGCGATTTCCTGCGCCTCGGCGGCAAGGACGTCGAAGGCACGTTGCTGCCGGCCGGCCCAGTACTGGTGGCATCGCAATTGCCTGACGACAACCCGGTGAAGAAGGGGGCGCTGGAATACTTCCGCCGCTACGAGACGACCTATGGCAAGGGCAGCGCCACCACCTTCGGCGCCCACACCTGGGACGCCATGACTCTGCTTGCCAATGCGGTTCCGGCGGCGCTGAAGAAGGCGCAACCCGGGACGGCGGAATTTCGCCGCGCGCTGCGCGACGCCCTGGAGGCGACGCGCAACGTCGCCGGTGCCCACGGCGTCTACAACATGACGCCAACCGATCACGTCGGCCTCGATCAACGCTCACGCGTCATGGTCACCATCGAGAACGGGGCCTGGAAACTGGTGAAGTAGTCAGGCTAATTGATTGCCCGCCTCATCAGCCAGGCGGGCGATGACCGACTGGCCCTCCTGATACAGGGGATGTGCGGGCAAGTCGGCGAATCCCGTGGCCGGCCGTGCGGGCAGCAGGCCGGCAATGCGCGCCGTCCGCACAGCGTCGGCTTGCGGCTGCCAGGCGACCAGCAATTCGGCGACGGAATCCGCTGCGTTGCAAACCAGCAGCATGTCGCAACCGGCGGCCCAGGCCGCTTCGGCGCGCATGACAATGCCGCCCGCCACCGACGCACCCTCCATCGACAGGTCGTCGCTGAAAATCACCCCATCGAAACCGATTTCGCGCCTGAGCATGTCCAACCAGACCGGCGAGAAGCCGGCAGGCCGCGCATCCACCTGCGGATAGATGACATGGGCCGGCATCACTGCATCCAGGCGCAAGGACCGGTAGGGCGCCATGTCGACCGCCAGCTCGTCGAGGCTGCGCTCATCGACCGGAATAGCGACATGCGAATCGGCCGCCACCCAACCATGGCCGGGAAAGTGTTTGCCGCAACAACGCATCCCCGCCTCACGCATGCCCTCGATCAGCGCTGCAGCGAGCGTCACCACTGCTTGCGGATCGCCGTGGAAGGCGCGATCGCCAATGACCGCGCTGCGTCGCCAATCAAGATCGAGCACCGGTGCGAAAGAGAAATCGACGCCAAGCGCCAGCAACTCCGCCGCCAGGACATAGCCAACGGCTTGTGCCGCTTGCTGCGCCTCGCTGGCCGACTGCCGCCACCATTCGCCAAGCCGGCGCATCGCCGGCAGGCGCGTGAAGCCGCTGCGAAAACGCTGCACGCGGCCGCCCTCATGGTCTACCGCAATCAGCAGCGGCGAACTGCGCAAGGCGTGGATTTCAGCGCAAAGCGCCGACAGCTGCTCAGTCGACTGGTAGTTGCGCGAGAAGAGGATCATGCCGCCGATCAGGGGATGGCAAAGGCGCTCGCGGTCGAGCGGCGTCAACGCAGTACCGGCAATGTCGATCATCAACGGTCCGTAGCTCATGCTTGCTCCAGGACCACGAAAGCCACAGCGTAATCCGCTTCGTCGGTGATCGACAGGTGTGCCGTCAGGTAACGTTCGCGCAGATAGGCGGCAAGCTCCGGGGCAAACGCGAACCCAGGCTTGCCCAGCGAATCATGGACGACGGTGATCGCCGGCAAGGTTGCCGGTGCCCGCACGCCAATGCCCAGCGCCTTGCCAAAGGCTTCCTTGGCGGCAAACCGCTTGGCCAGGAAGCGTCCCGGTTGCTTGCTGTCACGGTAATCGGCATGTTCCTGGACGGACAGGAGCTTGTCCACACCGCGGTCGCCATGACGCTGCCGAAACTGTTCCAAACGCGTCACCGCCACGATGTCGGTGCCAATGCCGTAAATCACGCCACCTCCGGCGCCGCCGCTTCGCGCAGCAACCGTTTCATTTCGCGCACTGCCTCGCGCATACCGACATAGACGGCACGGCTGACGATGGCATGGCCGATATGGAGTTCGCGAATGCCTGCCAGCGCCGCAACCGGCTCGACATTGAAGTAGTTGAGTGCATGACCGGCATTGAAGCGCATGCCGAGTTCGCGAACCGTCTCGCCGGCGACGCGGATCTTGGCCAATTCAGCCAAGACCGCCGCGCTTTCGGCATCGCGCCCGCGCTCATGAAAGGCGTGAGCGTAAGGTCCGGTGTGGATCTCGCAGACCCGGGCGCCTATTCTGGCCGCCGCCTGGACCTGGGCAAGCTCGGCGTCGATGAAGACGCTGGTGACGATGCCGGCGTCGGCCAGTCGCTGGATCGCCAACTTCAGCTTGGCTTCCTGGCCCGCAACATCGAGCCCACCCTCGGTCGTGATCTCGTGCCGGCCTTCCGGTACCAGCATCGCCATTTCCGGCTTGACGGCGCAAGCGATGGCGATCATCTCATCGGTCGCGGCCATCTCCAGGTTCAGCTTGATATGAGTCAGTTCGCGCAAACGGCGTACATCGTGGTCCTGAATGTGGCGACGGTCCTCGCGCAAATGCACGGTGATACCGTCAGCGCCACCCAGGTGCGCCTCGACGGCAGCCCATACCGGATCGGGTTCATAGGTCCGCCGCGCCTGGCGAAGCGTCGCCACGTGGTCGATGTTGACACCGAGTTCGATCATAGTTCGAGTAGCTCCACGAAGATCCGCCGCGACTGCAATGCCTGGCCGCCGAGATAATGGTTCATCAGTTGGCGCATGAGCAACTTGCTTTCGACAGCAGTACGCTCGTCAGTGTAGTCGCCGCCGGCCAGGGCAAGCAATGTCGCACCCGACAGAGCACCATCGCCGTCGAAGCGCTCCGCCACCTCCACCGGCCCGCGCTCGATTTCATAGCGGTACCAGCGGTCGGCGCGCACCGGCTGGCCGCTGTCGGCGGCGCGATCAAGCTGCAGGCCATAGCCGAGCTCCCGCAACAGTGTCTGTTCGAATTGTCGCAACACGCCGGTGTCGGCACCCTCGCGCGCCAGCACTGCGAGCGTCTGGCCGTAGGCGTCGAACAGCGCCGGGTGAGCGTCTTCGCGCGGCAGCAGCTTCATCAACAACTCGTTGAGATAGTAGCCGAACAACAGACATCTGCCGGCCAGCAACGGCAAGCCGCCGGTCCATTCCGCCTTGGCCAGCGTCTTGACTTCACCGTTGCCGAACCAGCCCAGTTCGAGCGGCTGAAAGCCGATCAATACGCCTCTAAGCGCCGAGCGCGGACGGCGGGCACCACGAGCCAACAGCGCCAAACGCCCGTGGCTGCGGGAAAATACATCCAAGATCAAACTCGACTCGCTGAACGGATGGACATGGAGCAAGAAAGCCGCGGCGGCGTCGACGCGTTGCCGTCCGCTCATTCGTAGCCCAGTGACTTGAGTGCCCGCTCATCATCCGCCCAGCCGCTCTTCACCTTGACCCAGGTCTCCAGCCACACCTTGCCGCCGAACAAGCGCTCCATATCCTTGCGGGCATCGGTCGAGATGCGCTTCAGCCGCTCGCCACCCTTGCCGATGACGATCGCCTTGTGCGGCGCTTTATCGACGATCACTGCTGCATAGATGCGGCGCAGTTCGCCTTCCTGTTCGAAGCGCTCGATTTCGACGGCAATGCCGTAGGGCAGTTCCTCACCGAGATTGCGGAACAACTTTTCCCGCAGCATCTCGGCGGCCAGGAAACGCTCTGGACGATCGGTGATGTCATCTTCGGAGAATATCGCTGGAGCTTCTGGCAGGTA
>PMIF01000106.1:0-1310 GCA_003157035.1 Rhodocyclaceae bacterium | reverse complement strand
GCGGTTCAGCGCGTTGCGGTGCTTGCTCTGGAAGCCGGGCGTATCGACAAAAATGAACTGGCAAGCGGTACCGGCAACAGCGGTGGTCAAGACGCCATGAATGCGGTGCCGCGTCGTTTGCGCCTTCTTGGAGGTAATGCTGACTTTGGCGCCAACCAGGCAATTGGTCAGGGTCGACTTGCCGACATTGGGACGTCCCACGATCGCCAAGTAACCAGTATGCGGCCCGCCTTGAGTCATGACGGCAAAATCCGCGCAATGGCCGCCCGCGCCGCAGTCTGCTCGGCGCCACGGCGGCTGTTACCGGTACCGCGGACCCGGATGTTCAGCATCTCGACCGCACACTCGACTTCGAATTCCTGCGCATGCGCCTCTCCTCGGGTTTGCAGCAAGCTGTAGTGGGGCAGCGGCAGCCGCCGCGCCTGCAACAGTTCCTGCAATTCCGTCTTGGCGTCCTTGCCTGATGCGTTGGGATCGATTTGTTCAAGCAGCAGCGCGTAGAGGCGCTCAATGACGCCACGTACCGCATCGAATCCGCCGTCGAGAAAGACCGCTCCCAAGAGCGCTTCCAGGGCATCGGCAAGAATCGAGGGGCGGCGAAAACCACCGCTCTTGATCTCGCCTTCGCCAAGCCGCAATTGCTCACCCAGGTGCAGCGACTGGGCGATCTCGGCCAGTGTATCCTGTCTCACCAGATTGGCGCGATGGCGAGACAACTCGCCCTCGCGCAGGCTGGGGAAGCGCTCGTACAAGAGCACCGCCATTACGCAGTTGAGCACCGAGTCGCCGAGAAATTCGATACGCTCGTTGTGGGCAAGACTATGGCTGCGGTGAGTCAAAGCCAGCCGCAGCAACTCCGGCCGACTGAAGCAATAGGCCAGAGCCTCTTCCAACCGGAGAGCGGAACTCACTTCGACGTTGTGCCCTCGAAGTCGATGAGCAGGCTGACTGGCCCGAACAGGGGAATCTTCTTCTCATAGGCGAACGACAGGGTCAGACGATTGCCATCCTTGGAAACATCCAGGTCTTTGGGCTGCACCGACGAAATCTGGTCGACGATNNATCTTGAAATATTCGATGACCTCGGGAACCACCTTCATGCCGAGAATGCCGACGATCACGATCATGCCGGTGATCAAGATCATGCCGATGAGTGAGAGCCCACGCTGTGGTGCGATTCTGTTGGTCATGGCACAACTCCTCACTTGAACGAACCAATCCGTTGCCAATCGCCGAAATTGAGCCAGATAAAAAAGGCCCGGCCGACAAGATTCTCGTCGGGGACAAATCCCCAGTACCGGCTGTCCTGC
>PMIF01000013.1 GCA_003157035.1 Rhodocyclaceae bacterium | reverse complement strand
GGGAATCCCCGTGGGAGTACGCCAGATAGTGGCCGACTATTCGGCCGATTCGTCCAGTGACCGCTCCAGATGCCCCCGATCCGCCCAGGCCAGCAGGCGCCAGCCGTCCGGGCCGACCTCGAACCAGTTCAGGGCCGCGTTGGGGATGCCGAAATTGCGGGGGGCCGACAATGCGCGGCCGGTCGCCCGCCGGTAGCAGATATCGAGCACACCGCCATGGGAAACCAGCAGCAGGCTCTGGCCGCGATGGTCCGCGGCCATTGCCTCGACGACGGCGACGATGCGCGCGGAAAACGCCGCCAGGCTCTCGCCGGTTCGAAAGTTGTGGTCGGGATCGCGCGCCAGATAGCGGGCGTAGGTATCCGGGTAGCGCACCGCGACTTCCGCCGTGGTCAGGCCCTGCAATATCCCGTAGTGGCGCTCGCGCAGGCCGGGCGCGCGCTGCACTGCCAGCCGGAGCCCACTGCCGATCGCTTGCGCCGTCTGCCACGCGCGCCCCAAGTCGCTGCTGTACGCCGCATGAAAGCGATGTGCGGTAAGCCCGGCTGCGGTGGCGGCGGCCTGGGCGACGCCGGTGGCATTCAGGGCAACGTCGATATGACCCTGGATGCGTTGCTCGACGTTCCAGTCGGTCTCGCCGTGGCGAACCATGCAGATGCGGGTGGCTGTCATGAAACCCTGAAGAACGCGTCTGGCGTTGTGGATTTCCACATCCGCCTAGCCAGTCACGGGCGATAGCGATTAAGCTACGCCACGTAGAAACCAGAGCAATAGTGGGAAGTGGGATTCTACCCACGCTCATGCAAGAGGAGGAGATCGCCGCATGCAAGGACTATTGAAACTGTCCGGCGCCATCGACGGCATCAACCATCGTGTCGGCAAAGCCGCCACCTGGCTGGTGCTGCTGGTCGTCGTCATCAGCGCCGGCAACGCCGTCATGCGCTACACCATCGACTGGAGTTCCAACGGCCTGCTGGAAATCCAGTGGTATCTATTTTCGGCCATATTCCTGCTCAGCGCCGGCTACGTTTTACTCAAGAACGAGCACATCCGCATCGACGTCATCGCTGGTCGCCTGTCTGCTCGCTCCCAGAACTGGATCGACGTCTTCGGCATCCTGGCGTTCATGATGCCCATGGTGCTGCTGACGATGTACCTGTCCTGGCCGGTATTCACGCTGGCCTGGAACTCCGGCGAAATGTCGCCGAATCCGGGCGGCTTGATCCGCTGGCCGGTACGGCTGCTGATGCCGATCGGCTTTCTTCTGCTGGCCTTGCAGGGGCTGTCGGAACTGATCAAGCGCATCGCCTTCCTGACCGGAAAAGGCCCCAACCCGCTGATCATCGTAAAAGGCCCCAGTGCCGAGGAAGAACTCGCCGCCGAAATCAAGAAACACCAGGTCGCCCCCGAGGTCGCCGATATCGTCCATATGAACGTGGGCATGGCAGACGGTCACGAGCGGAAGGGAGAGCCGAAGTGACCGAGTTCCTCATCGCCAACATGGCGCCGATCATCTTCGGCTCGCTGGTCCTCTTCCTGCTGCTCGGTTTCCCGGTCGCCTTCTCGCTCGCCGCCAACGGCGTCATCTTCGGCTGGCTGGGCATCGAACTGGGGTTGTTCCATCCGTCGTTCTTCCAAGCCCTGCCGGAGCGCATCTTCGGCGGCATCATGAACAACGACACGCTGATGGCCATCCCGTTCTTCACCTTCATGGGGCTGATCCTCGAACGATCAGGCATGGCCGAGGACCTGCTCGACTCTATCGGTCAGCTCTTCGGACCAGTGCGCGGCGGTCTGGCCTATGCGGTCGTCCTGGTCGGCGCCATGCTCGCCGCCACCACGGGCGTCGTCGCTGCCTCCGTGATTTCGATGGGCCTGATCTCGCTGCCGATCATGCTGCGTTACGGCTACGACCGGCGGCTGGCTGCGGGCGTCATCGCCGCCTCCGGCACGCTGGCGCAAATCATCCCGCCGTCGCTGGTGCTGATCATCATGGCCGACCAGCTCGGCAAGTCGGTCGGCGACATGTACAAGGGCTCGTTCGTGCCGGGTTTCCTGCTCGCCGGCATGTACATGCTGTACGTGCTTGGCTGCACCATTGTCAAGCCGCACTGGGCGCCAGCGCTACCGCCCGAGGCGCGCAAGTTCCGCGAACCGAGCGGCAGGACAGGGGCCATCTCGCTGTTGATCCTGACCGTGGTCTCGGTAATCGCCGCCGTCGCCTTCGCCAAGCTGCGCCTTCCCGAGGACAACCCACTCGACGAAACCATCGTCATCTGCATGCTGGTCGGGATCGGCGTCGCGTTCGCTTTGTCCGTGGTCAATCGCGTCACCAAGCTTGGTCTGCTCTCGGCCATGGCGGAGAAAGTCACCTTTGTACTGATCCCGCCGCTGGCGCTGATCTTCCTNNCTGACCTTCTACGGCGTCGACGGCCACAAGTGGGTCGAGCATCTACTCACTGATCTGCCCGGCGGCCAGGTCGGCTTCCTGATCGTCGTGAACCTACTGGTCTTCTTTCTTGCCTTCTTCCTCGACTTCTTCGAGCTCTCGTTCATCGTCGTGCCGCTGCTCGGGCCGGTGGCCGAAAAGCTGGGCATCGACCTGATCTGGTTCGGGGTGCTGCTGGGCGTCAACATGCAGACTTCGTTCATGCATCCGCCCTTCGGCTTTGCGCTGTTCTACCTGCGCTCGGTGGCACCAACCTCTGCTTACAAAGACAGCCAATCCGGCAAGGTGACCGACCCGGTCACCACCGGGCAGATCTATTGGGGCGCGGTTCCCTTCGTGGGCATCCAGATCATCATGGTCGCGCTGATCATCGCCTTCCCGCAACTGGTCGGCCATGACAAACCAGCCGACACCGGCGGCGCTGAAATCGATATTCAGCAGATGTTGCAGCAGGATGCCGACAAGACCACGGGCGACGCCGCTCCATCCTCGGCCCCGCAAGACGACGATGCCTTGACCAAGGCAATTCGTGACGCCGGGAAAGGCAACAAGTAACGGGCATCCAAACCTGCGTGGTGGCGATAACACGCAGACAAAAAAATCCCGCGGCATGCCGCGGGATTTTTCTTTCGCTCAGACGCGGCAGTTACTTGATGTGCTTTTGCAGGAAGTCGTCCATGCGCGACTCCGCCACGCTGAACCACTGGTCCTGGGTTTTCTGATACTTGAGGTACTCGTCGTAGATCTTCTTGAAGTTCGGATTCTTGGCCGATTCGTCGCTGTACAGCTGCACGGAGGCCTTGTACGCCGCTTCGAGGATCTCGTTGGAAAAGCTCTTCAGCTTGACGCCTTGCTGGAGCAGGCTGCGCAACGCGATCGGATTCTTGTGGTCGTATTCGGCCATCATCGTCACGTTGGCTTCGTACGCGGCGGCCTGGAAGGCTTCCTGGTATTCCTTCGGCAGCTTGGCCCAAGCATCCTTGTTGATGAAGAAGTGGATGACGGGGCCCGGCTCCCACCAGCCCGGGAAGTAGTAGTTCTTGGCCACCTTGTGGAAGCCCAGCTTCTCGTCGTCGTAGGGACCAACCCACTCGGCCGCGTCGATGGTG
>PMIF01000113.1 GCA_003157035.1 Rhodocyclaceae bacterium | reverse complement strand
CCGCCGAACACTGGCAACGTCATTCGCCTGGCCGCCAATTCCGGCGCCACACTGCATCTGGTACGCCCCTTGGGCTTCAACCTCAGCGATCGTGCCTTGCGTCGGGCCGGGCTGGATTACGCTGACCTTGCTGCCGTACAGGTGCACGACAATTGGCTCGCCTGCGGGCAGGCGCTTGCGGCACCCCGGTTGTTCGCCGCCACGACCAAGGGCACGACGCGGTACGACAAGCCTCGTTTTGCCGCCGGCGACGCATTTCTGTTTGGTGCCGAGACCAGCGGTTTGCCCGCCGAGATCTTGGCCGAAGTCTTGCCCGAGAACAGGCTACGGCTACCGATGGTTGCCGGCAATCGCAGCCTCAATCTGGCCAATACGGTATCGATCGTGATTTACGAGGCCTGGCGGCAAATCGCCTTCCCAGGCAGCTGAGGCGTGCTGCGGCTGGCCGATCACTCAGTCTTGGTATCCCGTTCCATCAGGTGTGCCACAGCTTCGCGGGCAGTGATGTCACCATTCAGCACCGCGCAGACAGCCTCGGTAATCGGCATTTCGATCGCCAATCTGCTGGCTTGTGCGGCCACCTCGCGAGCGGTCATCACCCCCTCGGCAACGTGGCCAAGATTGCGCTGAATGTCTGCCAGCGCCTCGCCAGCGGCCAGGGCCAGGCCCACCCTGCGGTTGCGTGACAAGTCGCCAGTACACGTAAGCACCAAGTCGCCGAGCCCGGAAAGGCCCATGAACGTCTCGCGCTTGGCGCCCAGGGCCACGCCGAAACGTGTGATCTCCGCCAAACCACGGGTCATCAAGGCAGCGCGGGCGTTCAGCCCGAGCCCCAGCCCATCGCAGATACCGGTGGCGATGGCCAATACATTCTTCACCGCGCCGCCCACCTCGGCCCCGATCACGTCGTCGTTGGCGTAGAAGCGCAGGCGCGGCGTGTGTAAAGCCTCGGCCATGGCCCGGGCAAACGTCAGGTCACGGGACGCGATGGTCACTGCCGTCGGCAGGCCACGGGCGACTTCGTCGGCAAAACTAGGGCCGGTCAGCGCCCCGCAAGGGCCAGCGCTGCCCGCTTGGGCGACCACTTGATGGGGCAGCAGCCCGGTGCCGGATTCGAGTCCCTTGCACACCCAGAGATGCGGAATTTGCCGTGCGCCGAACTGCGCCACGGTATTGCGCAATCCAGCCATCGGCGTGGCAATGATCGCCAGCTCGATGCCTGCGAGTGCAGCCGAGCCGTCGGCGGTAACCATTAGCGCCTCGGGCAGGTGAAAACCGGCAAGAAATTCGCGGTTTTCGCGGTCGCGTTGCATGGCTTGCGCGTGCTCGGCCAGCCAGGTCCACAAGCAAACGCTGTGGCGCTCCGAGAAAGCCAGCGCCAGGGCGGTTCCCCAGGCACCGGCGCCGAGAACCGCGATTCTCATCCGACTAGAGCCCCCAGACCTGCGCGGCCTTCAAATACCCCTGCTGACCGTCGCGATGCCTGACCTTGACCCAACCGACAGGGGCTGCCTCGACGACTTCAACCAATACATCACGGTCGGCCTGGAAAACCGTGGCGGCCTTTTCGTCCGGCTGGGCAAGGACGCTAACCCGGCCTTCGGCCACCATGACAGTGCGCTTGTCGCCGAGCAAACGTTTTTCGATCCAGGCCAGATTGCCTTTGGCGTCGCGCACCTTGACCCAGGCGTCAAGAATGACCACCGCTTCGACCGGCGTGCCGCGAGCGATGGCAAACACCGGCGAGGCCTGCTGGGAAGGGGCGTCGTAGAGCAGCGCCGGCTCGACGACGCTACGAAAATCGAGCGCCTGAGCCATGTCGACGGCCAGGAGCGCCGCAAACAGGAGCAGGCCCCGCGCAATCACTGGACGGCGCCGCCGGCAGGCTGCGCCGCCATCTGCTGTTGCAGCTGCTGCTGATAAAGCGATTCGAAGTTGACCGGCGCCAGAATCATCGGCGGAAAGCCACCGCGCGCGACACCATCCGAAATCACCTCACGCAGGTAGGGGAACAGAATCGTCGGACAGCCGATGGCCAGCACGGGCCCAAGCTCGTTTTCCGGAACGTTCTGAATACGGAAAATCCCGGCTTGACCGGCCTCGATCAGGTAAATGGTCTTGTCGCCGATCTTCGCAGTGACCGTGGCGGTCAATGTCACATCGAATATTCCTTCACCGACGGCATTGCCGGCGCTACGCAATTGCACCTCAACCTCAGGCGCATCACGTTCGAGGAAACACTGCGGGGCGTTCGGCAGTTCGAGAGAGAGATCCTTGACGTAAATCTTTTCGATCTGGAATACGGGCTGTTGGTCGCTCATGGCTAAGAAGATTTCCTGGGCAGCGAATGGATCGGAACTACGAAAGGCCGGATTCTACCGCAGGCTCAAGCCGACGCCAGCAGGAGGTCAAGGCCGCCTCGCCGATCCAGATCGTAAAGGTCATCGCAGCCACCGATATGGGTCTCGCCGATGAATATCTGCGGCACCGTGCGCCGCCCCGTACGGGTAATCATTTCCTCGCTCCGCGCCGGCTCCATGTCGATGCGAACCTTCTCGATCTCGGTGACACCCTTGCGTTTCAGCAACTGCTCGGCGCGGACGCAATAGGGACAAACCGCGGTCGCATACATGAGGATTTTCGCCACGGTTCAGCCCTTGCTGGTGACGGGCAGGCCGGCATCTTTCCAGGCGCCGATGCCGCCGGAAAGATTGAAGACGCGCTCGAACCCGGCCCGCTTGAGTGTGCCGCAGGCCGAGGAAGAGCGGTTGCCGCTGGCACAGCAGACAATCACCGGCTTGCTCTTGAATTTTTCCAGTTCGCTGAGGCGCTTGTCCAACTGCCCAAGGGCAAGGTGGCGGGCATTGGCAATGTGGCCAGAAGACCATTCCTGCGTTTCCCGCACGTCGACAACGACGGCATCCTCACGATTGATCAGCAGGGTCGCCTCGGTCACCGAAATACCCTTGCCGACGCCGCGGATCAATGAAACGATCAGCATGCCGCCGCTGACGACGGCAAGCATGACCCACATAATGTTCTGTTGAACGAAGTCCATTGGTTCTCTCAAGTGGTAAGCCGCGGCACGCGGCAAAAAATCTCGCGCATCATCACGATCAGCTGCAAGGTGCGCTGGTCAGCGACGCGATAGTACACCCGGTTGGCATCCTTGCGCGTCTGCAATACCCCCTTGTCGCGCAGGATGCCCAGGTGCTGGGAAATATTGCTTTGCGAGGTACCGACCGCATCGACGATGTCTTGAACGCAGACTTCCTGATCGCCGACGACGCACAGAATCTTCAGCCGCAGCGGGTGGGAAATGGCCTTCAATGCCCGGGCTGCGGTCTCGATATGTTCCCGGTGGTCGATCAAGTCCTCGATGATGAGGTTGTTCACGTCGTACTCCCGAAATTGTTCGCCATAGGATCCGAATATTATAGATTACCGTTTTTGCACTGCGTCGGTTGCGGCTTATCATTTATCCCTTCGCTAACCGCGT
>PMIF01000076.1:15469-17487 GCA_003157035.1 Rhodocyclaceae bacterium | reverse complement strand
ATCTTCCTGCTGCTCTACCTCAACTTCCGCCGCCTGACGGAAACCCTGATCGTCATGCTCTCGGTTCCCTTCGCCCTAGTGGGCGGCCTCTGGCTGATGTGGCTGTTGGGCTACAACCTGTCGGTGGCGGCGGCCGTGGGCTTCATCGCCCTGGCCGGCGTGGCGGCCGAAACCGGCGTGGTGATGCTCATCTACCTGGACCATGCGTGGACTGCGGCCCAGGCGAGGAGCGGCAAGCCGACGGTATCGGACCTCTATGGCGCGGTGATGGAAGGTGCGGTGGAGCGGGTGCGGCCGAAGATGATGACCGTGACTGCAATCATGGCGGGCCTGTTGCCCATCATGTGGAGCAGCGGCGCCGGCTCCGAGGTGATGCGCCGCATCGCCGCGCCCATGGTGGGCGGTATGATCTCGTCCACGCTGCTGACGCTGGCGGTGATACCGGCGATCTACGCATTGGTCAAGGAGCGGCAGTTCGGTGCCGGGGCGGGGCAAACGTGACAGTGAATGATCCGTGCCTGTTTTAAACTGCCGTTCCAATCTGATGGTCTACATGTTTTGACAAACACAACTAAACCGGCCGTTGGCGCTCACCGGTCCCGGGCTGCCGCGAACCAGAGCGAGATCAACTTGGCCGTTTCACTCTATTCCGGCGGGAAGCTTGCCGAGGCCCAGGCGTTGCTGGAACGGATCCTCCGCTCGCATCCGACCAACGTCGTGGTATTGAATATTGCAGCGGCCTGCTCGATCGGCCTGGGCAAGAAAGCCGATGCGGAGGCGTACTGGCTGCGGGCCATAGCGGCAAAGCCGGACTATGCCGATGCCCACAACAATCTGGGTTGCTTGTTTCAGGGCGGTAATCGTCTTGCCGAGGCCGAGGCTGCCTTCAGGCGCGCTGCCGCCAGCCGCGCCGACTACGCCGAGGCCCACTTCAATCTGGGCTGCCTGTTGACTCGACTCAAGCGTCTCTCCGAAGCTGAGCTGGCCTTGCAGCGTGCCATTGCCAGTCGTGCCGACTATGCTGCCGCTCACTACAATCTGGGCTGCCTGTTGGTGGAGCTGAAGCGGTCGCCCGAGGCGGAGGCCGCTTTCCGCCGGGCGCTGGCCATCCGCCCCGATTACACGGAGGCCCACAATAACCTGGGTCACCTGCTCCAGGAACTGAAGCGCTTCGCGGAAGCCGAGGCTGCCTATGGGTGCGCGCTCGCTGTACGCCCTGACTACGCCGATGCCCACAACAATCTGGGTTGCATGTTCAAGGAATTGACGCGCTTCGCCGAGGCCGAGGCTGCCTATCGGCGCGCGCTCGCCATTCGCCCGGATTACGCCGAAGCTCATAACAACCTGGGCTTCCTCTGTCAGGAACTGAAGAGGTTTCCCGAGGCTGAAGCTGCGTGTCGGCGCGCGCTTGCGATCAGGCCGGATTACGCTGAAGCTTGTTACAACCTGGGTCGCCTGCTGGCTCAACTGGGCCGGGCTCCCGAGGCCGAGGCTGCCTATCGGCATGCGCTGGCCATCCGCCCGGACTATCCTGATGCCAGTTGGAATCTTGGCCTGCTTCTCCTTTACCTCGGTCGTTGGTCCGAGGGTTGGCCGCTGTACGAGTTTCGTTGCCATAAAGATCGAAAGCAGCCCGTGGCTCGCATTCCCGCCCTCGCTTGCCCGCAGTGGCGCGGTGAGTCGTTGCAGGGCAAGTCACTGCTGATCTGGCCCGAACAGGGCTTTGGCGACGCCATCCAGTTCGTCCGCTATTTGCCGCTCCTCAAAGCCCAGGGGGCGGCACGAATCACCCTGGTGTGCGAGCCAGCGCTGCGAGTACTGTTCCAGTCGGTTGCCGGGGCGGACGCAGTGGTCACCCAGGCGCAAGCCCAGGACGGTTCGGGTTACGACTTCTGGACCCTGCTGCTCAGCATTCCACTGCATGTCGGGACGACGCTGGACTCGATCCCGGACAGTCTTCCTTACCTGAGCGTTCCGACGGAGCGGCTTGAGGCCTGGCGCCGTCGCCTGCCGAAAAC
>PMIF01000076.1:0-15416 GCA_003157035.1 Rhodocyclaceae bacterium | reverse complement strand
TGGACCTCGTCATCAGCGTCGATACCGCCCTGGCGCATCTGGCTGCTGCGCTAGGCAAGCCTTGCTGGGTGTTGCTGCCGAGGATCGGCACCGACTGGCGCTGGCTTGACGCGCGCAGCGATTCTCCGTGGTACCCGAAAGTCGTGCGACTGTTCCGTCAACAGGAATGGGAGGACTGGTCGGGAATCATCGACGAAGTGGCGGTATCGCTGGCCCGATGGCCCACCGTCGCTTTCTAGAGACAGGTACTCGATCGCCGCCGATCTTGCATCATGGAGGCCGTACTCACCTCACGGGAGCTCGCAGCCATGTCCATGCATCGCTTTTTGGCCAGGACGCAAAACGGTATTGTCGTTGATGTTGAAACCGGTTGGGATGCCCGCGCCAAAGGTTACTTTCTGGTCGTGCGGCGTGCCGATGCCGCCGCCAACGATAGTTGGGACGAGGCCGAATTGTTCAGTACGGCCAGACTGTCGAAGTCGACACCTCTGCCCACGCAATACGAGCCGCTGCAGTCGATCCTCGAGGGCATGGGCATTACCGTTCCGCCGACAGTGCTCAGCGAATGCCTGGTCGACCAGATGCTTTGTGTGAACTGGTAGGCCTGACAGACAGACGAACGGCAAGCGAGCAGCGCCTCTCCCTTACTTCAGCACTTCGAACAGGTTGTTGAAGTCGTCGGTCCACACGCCCAGCCCCGGAATNNTTGCGCGCGACCAGTACCCAATCGGTGTTACGCAGTTCCGGACTATCGTTTTCGTCGTGGATCAGCGCGATGCTGAGGCCTTTTTGCCGGCAGATATTTTCGACTACCGGCGCCAGCCACAAGAAGCGGTTGGTGATNNGAGAAGGCATCAACCGCCAGGACGTCGAAGTCCTGCGGCTCCTCGCGCTCCATCGACAGGCGGGCGTCGCCGAGTACCGTGTCGATGGTTGCCGGTGAATCGGCCATGAAAGTGAATTCACTTTTTGCCAACTCGATCACCTGCGGATTGATTTCGTACATCCGATACGTGTCGCCCGTCTGGCCATAGACGGCCAGCGTGCCGGCGCCCAGGCCGATGACGCCGACCTTCTTGTGGTCCGGGTTGCTGTTGGCGATGGCCAGGCCGATGCCGGCGCTGTGGCCGTAGTAGGCGGTCGGTTTGCGGCGGTTCTCGGCCGACAGCATCTGTTCGCCGTGCTTGATCGAGCCATGGTAGAGCTGCCGCACCTTGTCGTGCACGCTCTCCTTGTCCACGTCAACGGTCAGCAGTGTGCCGTAGAAGTTGCGCTCGAGCCGGCGGGTGTCTTCAAAATCCGAAGAGATCTGGGAATAGAGAAAGTAGCCGCAGGCGGCCGCGATTACCACGGCTGCTGCTGACAGTGCTCTCTGCTTGCGGAACGTGCTGGCGGCGAACAGCGACGTGATAACGAAGCCGATGCCCAGCTCGTAGTAGGCGGGCAGCACGCGTGGGGCGATCAAGCCGACGATGATGCCGCCGGCGGCACCGCCCAGCGATACCATCAGGTAGAAACGGGTCAGATAGCGCGGGCTGGGCCGTTGGCGCGCCAGCTCGCCATGCAGGAACATGCACAGGATGAATACCGCCGCCGAGTAGAGCGGAATCGCCCGCCAGATGTTGACGCCGATGGCGCCGTCCTGAAGGCCATAGGCGCAAATGATCAGAATGACGGCCGCAAGCGGCAGGAAGATCCGGCGGCGATACCAGCGATCGCTTTCGAAGCAGAGAACGAAGGTCAACAGGTAAAGCGTCAGCGGCAACAGCCAAAGAAATGGAATGGCGGCGACGTTTTGCGTGATGTGATTGGTAATGGCCACCAGCAGCCACGAGCCCATCATTGCCGGCCATAGCCACGCCAGATAGTCGGTCAACGTCGGATCCCAGTCGCCTTCCGGCGTGTGCGCCTTGGCATGGGCGGCGGGCGGCAGGTTGTGAATGTGGTGCAGGAAGTACCACCCGGAACCGGCGCACAGTACGGTAAAGGCTGCGAAGGCCACCGACCAGCCATAGGCTTGGCCAAGCAGGGCCGCGTTGGGTTCGATGAGGAAGGGATAGCTGACCAAGGCGATCAGTGAAGCCAGATTGGACAGCGAGAAGTAGCGATAGACGTGTGTGCCGATGACAGCGCGTGCCACCCAGGCCTGGATCAGCGGCCCGGTGGTCGACAGGAGAAAATACGGCAGACCGATGGTCGCCAGCAGCAGGCCGAGGATCAGCAGGGTCGGGTCTTCGCTGCCGGTTGGCTTCCAGTGCGCCTGAGCAATGATCGGCAGAAACAACAAGCTCGTCGCCAGCAGAACGACATGTACCCCGACTTGCCAGCGGGGTGCCAGGCGCCGCGACAGCCAGTCGGAGTACGCGTAGCCCGCCAGCAGCACGACCTGGAAGAAGACCATGCAAATCGCCCAGACGGCCGCCGAGCCGCCGAACCAGGGCAGGATCTGCTTGGCGATCAGCGGTTGAACCAGGAATAGCGAGAAGGCGCTGGTGAAAATGGTGCCGGCGAAGATGATCTTGGAAAGCAAAAGCGTCATGGCTGCGAAGTGGGCATTTGTCGTAAGGGGCGAATTCTGGCCGAAAACCGCTATCCGCGCAGGGAAAATTCACCCGGACGCCAATAGGTGCGGAAAAACGGCGCCATGGCGTCGTCGCTCAGGCGGCAGTTGGTGCGCGATGAATCGGCAATGTGACGCGAAATGTGCTGCCAACGCCTAGCTGAGTGCTGACCTCGATGCGGCCGCGGTGCTCCTCGACGATGCCGTAGGACACCGAGAGCCCGAGACCGCTGCCCATGCCGACCGGCTTGGTGGTGAAGAAGGGATCGAAGATGCGCTTCAGGTTCTCCGCCGGGATACCGCAGCCGTTGTCGCTGATCTCGATCCAGACTTCTTCGCCGTTGCGTCCGGTGCGGATGATGATCCGGCCGCGGCGGTCGTTGCCGATGGCGTGCGCGGCGTTGATCAGGAGGTTGAGAAAGACCTGGTTCAGGCGTAGCGGCAAGCACTCGATTTCCGGAATGACGCCATATTCCTTGAGTACTTCGGCACGCTGCCTGATCTCGCGGCCGGCGACATTCAGCGTCGAGTCGAGACAACGGTGCAAGTCGGCCCACTGCCACTCCTGACTCTGGTCGATGTGGGAGAAATCGCGCAAGTCCTGCACGATCTTGCGCACCCGCGATATGCCGTCGTGGGATTCCTTGAGCAGCAGCAAGACGTCATCCTTGACGAAGGCGAGATCGGTCTTGTCGTGGAACTCCTTTAGCCGGATGGAGATGGCAGCGTCCCTCGGCAGCAAGCGTTCGGCTTCCTCGTAGAGCCTCAAAGCGGCCAGCAACTGTTCGATATAGCGATTGAGCGCCAGGAGGTTCGAGTTGACGAAGCTGATCGGATTATTGATTTCGTGGGCGATGCCGGCGGCCAGCTGGCCGATCGAGGCCAGTTTCTCTGCACCCAAAGCACGTTCCTCCGCTTCGCTGAGCCGGGTATTGGCGACGGCGAGCTGGCTATTGCGCTGGGCAACCTGCTGTTCGAGCAGATCGCGGTGGCTGGCGAGAAAATCCTGGTACTTCTTGAGCTTGAGCAGGTTGCGGACGCGGATGAGCAGTTCAGTGCGTTCCACCGGCTTGGTGAGGAATTCCTCGGCGCCGGCGGCCAGCGCCGCCAATCGCGATTCGCGGTCGTCGATTGCTGTCACCATGATGATCGGCACGTTGCGCGAGCGCGGGTCCGCCTTTAGGCGAGCGGCGGTTTCGAACCCGTCCATGTCCGGCATCATGACGTCGAGCAGTATCAGGTCCGGCAGTTCGTTCTTGACAGCCTCAAGGGCCTCGCGGCCGTTGGCAGCGGTTTGCGTCCGGTAGCCCTCGGATGTCAACTGGCTGACCAGGACCAGCGTGTTAGTCCTGTCGTCGTCGACGACCAGGATGGTTGAGACTCCTTCTGCCAAATCATTTGCCGCCATGATGCTGAGGAATTGTCCCGACAAAACGAACGATACGCCGCTGCTACAGGTTTAGCGAGCTTCGCCCGCCGCTGCGGGAAATGTTTTGTTACTCAATTGCGTCGTCGGCAGCCTGCCACCGCCGTCGTGAACAGGCATAATCGGCAAAACGATCGGTCAAGCAGAGACCGCAGGGAGTCGACCATCGATAAGGAGAGCAACGTGACTAATATCAAGCGGATTTCGGCGGCACTCGCTGCGGCTGTGCTGGTCGCCGGCTGTGCCACAGCGCCGCTGGGGCCGCGTGTCGCAGTGATGCCCGCGCCCGGCAAACCCTTCGAACAGTTCCGGGCCGAGGATTTCGCCTGTCGCCAATATGCCGAGCAGTCAGTCGGCGGAGCCGAGCAGCGGATACAGGATCAGGCCGCCACGACTACGGTTTTGTCAACGCTGATCGGTGCTGCGGCCGGCGCCGCCCTCGGCGGCCATGAGGGCGCGGCAGTGGGTGCCGGCTTTGGTTTGTTGACCGGCGCAGCGGCCAGCGGCGGCCAGACCCAGCATTTCTCGTACGACCTGCAGCGGCGCTACGACATCGCCTATCAGCAGTGCATGTACAGCAAGGGCAACCAGTTGCCGGGTTATTCCTATTCGGCGCCGCCAGCTGCGCGAGCGAACTACTACCAGCAGGCGCCGGCAGCGGTTGCTTCGCCGCCNNACCGCCGTGACGGCCGGCGGATCTGCAAGGCGTTGAGCTACAATGTGAAAGTCGACATTTAGATCTTCCGCCCGCCCGACGCATGCAGCTTTTCGCCCTCGGCATCAACCACCATACGGCACCGCTCGCCGTTCGTGAACAAGTCACGTTCGACTTGGCACGGCTGCCGCTGGCGCTGAACGACCTCTTGCACGCCAAACCGGTGCGCGAGGCGGCGATCCTGTCTACCTGCAATCGCACCGAACTCTATTGCGCGGCGGAAAAGGCCGAGGTAGCCGCCGACTGGCTGGCCGAATATCATGACCTCTCGCCAGGTCACATCCGCCCCTACCTCTACCAGTATCCGCATCGCGATGCCGTGCGGCACATGTTCCGCGTTGCCTCCGGGCTCGATTCCATGGTGCTCGGCGAGCCGCAGATCCTCGGCCAGATGAAGCAGGCTGCGCGCATGGCCGAAGAAGCGGGTACGCTGGGCACCCTGCTCAACAAGCTCTTTCAGCGCACATTTGCCGTGGCCAAAGAGGTTCGCTCGACGACCGCCATCGGCGCCAACATCGTCTCGATGGCGGCGGCGTCGGTGCATCTGTCGGCGCGCATCTTCGAAGACCTGAGCAAGCAACGCGTGCTGTGCATCGGCGCTGGCGAGATGATCGAGTTGTGTGCCGCCCATTTTGCCGGCCAGAATCCAGCCAGGCTAACCATCGCCAACCGCACCGTCGAACGTGGCGAAATGCTCGCGGCGCGCTTTTCCGGCGACGCCATGCGCCTGGATGAGCTGGGCGATCGCTTGGCCGACTATGACATCGTCGTGGCGTGTACGGCCAGCCCGCTGCCGATCGTCGGCTTGGGCATGGTCGAGCGGGCCCTGAAGCTGCGCCGCCATCGGCCGATGGTGATGGTTGATCTGGCAGTGCCGCGCGATGTCGAAGAAGAAGTCGGGCGCCTGGACGATGTCTTTCTCTACACCCTCGACGATCTTGGTCAGATCGTCGAGCAGGGCCTGGAATCGCGGCAAGCGGCTGTGATCGAGGCAGAGGCGATCATCGACGGGCAGGTGCATGATTTCCTGCAATGGGTCGACGCGCGTGAGGTGGTACCGATGATTCGCGCCCTGCGCGACAACGCCGAGCGGGCGCGACGGCATGAGCTTGAGCATGCGCTGAAACTCCTGCGTCGCGGCGACGATCCGGCCCAGGTGCTCGATGTCTTGTCGCGCGGCTTGACCAACAAGCTCCTGCACGGACCGACCAACGCGCTCAACCAGGCCGAGGGCGACGAGCGCGCGCGCCTGGCCGAACTGGTCTCGCGCATCTTCCGACTGCACGGCGGAGAGTAGCGACTCCGACTTGTTGCCGCCGACTGCCGGCGGTTTGCCGACGTTCTGCCATGAAAACCAGTATCCGAGAAAAACTTGAACAGTTGAGCCGTCGCAAGGCTGAGATCGACGCCCTGTTGGGCGACGAGGCGGCCACCCGCGACATGGACGGCTATCGCCGACTCAACCGCGAGCACGCCGAGATCGAGCCGGTGGTGAGCCTCTATGACGCTTATCGCACCACCGAGAATGATTTTGCCTCGGCGCGGGGCATGCTCGCCGATGCCGAGATGAAGGCTCTGGCCGAAGAGGAGATGGCTGCTTGCGCGGCGAATCTGCTGGCAATCGACGCTCAGTTGCAGACAGCGCTGCTGCCGCGCGATCCCAACGACGACAAGAACTTGTTTCTGGAGATTCGCGCCGGCACTGGTGGTGAGGAATCGGCGCTGTTCGCCGGCGACCTCTACCGCATGTACTCGCGCTATGCCGAGCGCCAGGGCTGGAAAGTCGAACAAGTGTCGGCGAGCGAATCCGATCTTGGCGGCTACAAGGAAGTCATCGTCCGCATCGTCGGCAACGGCGCCTACTCCAAGCTCAAGTTCGAGTCGGGCGGCCATCGCGTCCAGCGCGTGCCGGAGACCGAAGCTCAGGGACGCATCCACACTTCAGCCTGCACCATCGCCGTGTTGCCTGAAGTGGATGCCGTCGGTGACGTCGATATCAACCCATCCGACCTGCGCATCGACACCTTCCGCGCCAGCGGTGCGGGCGGGCAGCACATCAACAAGACCGACTCGGCGGTGCGCATTACCCACATTCCCACCGGCATTGTCGTCGAGTGCCAGGACGACCGTTCGCAGCACCGCAACAAGGCGCAGGCGATGTCGGTTCTGGCGGCACGCATCAAGGATGTGCAGGTGCGCGAACAGCAGCAACAGATTGCCAGCACGCGCAAGAGCATGATCGGCAGCGGCGATCGGTCCGAGCGGATTCGCACCTACAATTTTCCCCAGGGTCGCATCACCGATCACCGCATCAATCTGACGCTGTACAAGTTGCAGATGGTGATGGACGGCGATCTCGATGAAGTCGTCGCGGCGCTGACTGCCGAGCACCAGGCCGAACTCCTGGCGGCGCTCGCTGGATGATTGTCGCCGAGGCGCTGGCCGAGGCGAGGAAGGCGATTTCGGCCAGCGAGGCGCGCCTGCTTTTGCAGGAGACGCTGGGCATCACCGCGGCGACCCTTGCTGCCCACCCGCAGCGTGAGCTCGGCCTTGGCGACGCAGCGTGCTTTCTTGCGCTGGTGTCGCGGCGTGCCGCCGGCGAGCCCATTGCATACGTCGTCGGTCGGCGCGAGTTTTACGGCCGCCAGTTCGCCGTTTCGCCGGCTGTGCTGATTCCTCGACCGGAAACAGAACTGTTGGTGGATATCGGCCAGGCCAAGCTGACCACCTGCGAATGGCCACGCATTCTCGATCTTGGTACCGGCAGCGGCTGCTTGGCCGTGACGTTGGCCTTGGCAACCGGCGGCGAAGTGGTCGCCGCTGATTTGTCGGCAGAGGCGCTGGCGGTTGCCCGCGACAACGCCGAGAGGCTGAACGCCGAGGTGCGTTTCGTCGTCAGCGATTGGTATTCGGCGATTGACGGCGAATTTGATCTCATCGTCGCCAATCCTCCTTACGTCGCCAACGGTGACCCACACTTGAGCGAGGGCGACCTGCGTTTCGAACCGGCGGCGGCGCTGGCCAGCGGTGCCGATGGCCTAACCGCGCTGCGCGCGATTGTCGGTGACGCTCGCCGCTTCCTGCGGCCAGGTGGCTGGCTGCTGGTTGAACACGGTTACGACCAGGGGCCGGCGGTTGCCGAACTGCTTGCGGCCGCAGGTCTTCGCGACATCGAGCAGCATCGGGATCTGGCCGGCATCGTTCGCGTATCCGGTGGTATTCAGGGCTAGCCCAGTTCGCTGCGCAGCTTGTCGATCATCCGCCGCGCCTGGCCAAGGTAGCCGGTGCCGAACAGGTTGAAGTGATTGAGGACGTGGTAGAGGTTGTAAAGCGGCTTGCGCAGCTCGTAGCCCGAATCCAGCGGCCAGGCCTCGCGGTAGGCGGCGTAGAAGCTATCCGGGAAGCCGCCGAACAGTTCCGCCATGGCGATGTCGGTCTCGCGATCGCCATAGTGCACCGCCGGATCGAAAATCACCGGCGTGCCGTCAGGCAGGGCGCCAGCATTGCCGCCCCAGAAGTCGCCGTGTAAGAGGCTCGCTACCGGCTGATAGTCGAGGAAGAGGGCCGGCAGGCGTTGCAACAGACCTTCGCCACGTTCGGCCAGGACTCGTTCCATACCGTGCTGGCGTGCCCAAGCCAGCTGCGGTGCCAGCCGGCGCTGGGCAAAGAACAGCGGCCAGCTGTGGTGCCAGCCGTTCTGTTGTGGCGTGTCGCCGATGAAGTTGTCGCCAGTCCAGCCGTAGCGCGAGCCATCATGTCGATGCAGCGCCGCCAGCGCCCGGCCAAGGGTAGCACCGCTCCTCTGATCCAGAGGCCGCAGGTCGAAGCGTTCGACCACCAGTTGGGCGCGGCCCCCGGCCAGGCCGCAGGAAATTACTTCTGGAACGCGGACGCTGCCGGCTGCGCGCAAGGCGCGCAGGCCGTCGGCTTCAGCGAGGAGTTGCGGCAGTGCTGCTTCGTCGGCTGTCTTGACGAAGCGGGTGCCGNNGCCGGCGCGGTGCCGCCGATATGATTGCGCGCGGCAAGCGAGCCGGCAATGGTGAGCACGGCGTAGACGTCGTCGTCGATCAATGGCGAGAAGGCCTTGAGTTCGTTCAGGCTCAGCTCGGCGAGGTCGCAGCCCTTGCTTTCCGCGCTGCGCACAGCGCGGGCCACGGCTTCGTGGGCGTCGCGGAAGGGCACGCCACGTTTGACCAGGTAGTCGGCGAGATCCGTGGCAGTGGCGAATCCCTGCTTCAGTGCCTCGCTCATGGCGTCGGCATGAACGACGATGCCGGGCACCAGCTCGGCGAACAGGCGCAGCGTGTCGACCAGCGTGTCGGCGGTGTCGAACAGCGGCTCCTTGTCCTCTTGATTGTCCTTGTTGTACGCCAGCGGCTGTCCCTTCATGAGGGTCAGCATGCCCATCAGGTGGCCATAGACGCGACCAGTCTTGCCGCGCGCGAGCTCGGGCACGTCGGGGTTTTTCTTCTGCGGCATGATCGACGAACCGGTACAGAAACGATCGGCGAGATCGATGAAACCGATGCGCGGGTTCATCCACAGCACCAGCTCTTCCGAGAAGCGTGAGATGTGCATCATGATCAGCGCGGCGTCGGCGCAGAACTCGATGGCGAAATCGCGATCGGAGACGGCGTCGAGCGAGTTTTCGCAGACCCCTTCGAAGCCGAGTTCCCGGGCGACGAACTCCCGGTCGATCGGAAAGGTGGTGCCGGCCAGCGCTGCCGCCCCCAGCGGCAGCCGATTCATCCGTTTGCGGCAGCCGGCCAGGCGTGACCGGTCGCGCTCGAACATCTCGACATAGGCAAGCAGGTGATGGCCGAAGGTGACCGGCTGGGCGACCTGCAGATGCGTGAAACCGGGTAGCGGTGTTGCGGCATGCGATTCGGCGAGGTCGACCAGGCCGCCCTGCAGGCCACGCAGCAGCACGGCGATCTGGTCGATGGCGTCGCGTAGCCAGAGGCGGATGTCAGTGGCCACCTGGTCGTTGCGCGAACGACCGGTATGCAGGCGTTTGCCGGCGTCGCCGATCAGCGCCGTCAGCCGCTTCTCGATATTGAGATGCACATCCTCGTCGTCGATCGACCACGGGAAGTTGCCGCTATCGATTTCGCTACGGATGGCGGCCATGCCGCGTTCGATGGCGGCGAGATCGGTCGTCGAAATGATGCCCTGGCGGGCCAGCATGCGCGCGTGGGCCAGCGACCCGCGGATGTCCTGCAGCGCCATGCGCTGATCGAAGCCGACCGATGCCGTATAGCGCTTGACCAAATCCGATACGGGCTCGGAGAATCGGCCCGACCAAGTATTGTCTGACATAATGGAAGTAGTGGAATTGGCGTGATGCCGCGATATGGCGAGTATACGGGAAAACCTGCAAGCACTCCGACTGCCGGACTTTTGCAACCTGGGTACTTGGTTGCGGGTGCTGCTTGCCGTCAATGCCATGGCACTGGCGGCGGCCGGGTTGCTGGCCGGCAGGTTTGAGCAATGGTTGCTGCAGTTTTCCATGACCGCGGTCTATGTTGAGCCGACGACGCTGTTGAGCTTGGTCGTGCTCTATGCCAGCCAGCGCTGGCTGGCCAGACTGCCTGGAGTGCTGGCGGGAATGCTGGTGGTGCTGGTGGCCGTCGGCGCCGGTTCCTTCTGCGCGGCTTTGATCGCGCCGCTCGATCCCGAGGGCGGCGGCCGCAGTTGGCTATGGTCGGCGCTGGTGGCCGCCGTATTGCTCGCCTGGTTCGACTTGGCGGTCCGGGCACGTTCGCCGGCGGTCACCGAGGCGAAGATGATGGCCCTCACTGCACGCATTCGTCCGCACTTCCTGTTCAACAGCCTGAACGCTGTGCTGGGCGTCATGCGTTCCGATCCGCGGCGGGCAGAGGCGGCGCTGGAGGAGTTGTCCGAGTTGTTTCGCGTCTTGATGCGCGATAACCGTGAGTTGGTGCCGCTGTCGGAGGAAATCGCCCTGGCGCGCCAGTACGTCGAACTCGAGCGTCTGCGCCTGGGCGATCGTCTGTCGGTGCGCTGGGATGTCGAGGCCTGTCCGCCAGACGCATTGGTGCCGCCGCTGATGCTTCAGCCCTTGCTGGAAAACGCCGTATATCATGGCGTCGAGCCACTGCCGGCGGGCGAGGTCGTTGTTCGACTAGCGCGACAGGATGACCGCGTGCTGATCGAACTGACCAATCCCTGTCCGCCGCAGGCGATTGCCAGCAGCGGCAACCACATGGCGCTGGCCAACATCCGCGAGCGCTTGCTGCTGTTCTTCGACATCGAGGCGACGCTCGAAGCCGAACAGGCGGCCGGCCGCTACCGCGTCGCCATCCGCTTGCCCTATCGCAGGAGGAATGTCCTATGACTGCTGCCTTGCGCGTGATGGTCGTCGATGACGAGGCGCCGGCGCGGACGCGCTTGCGCGACTTGCTCGGCGATCTGGCGTCGGCGCTGCCGACGCAGATCGTTGTCGAGGCGAGCGATGGTGTCGACGCGTTGGAGAAACTGGAGGCCGCCGAGATCGACGTGGCGCTGATCGACATTCGCATGCCGCGCATGGATGGCATCGAACTGGCCCGCCAACTCGGCCGGCAGCGGCCGGCGCCAGCGGTGATTTTCGTCACTGCCTACGATCAGTACGCCGTCAAAGCCTTCGAGCTGTCGGCGCTCGACTACTTGCTCAAGCCGGTCCGTGCGTCGCGGTTGGCCGAGGCGCTGCGCAAGGCGCGACAGGCGCCGGCTACGACCGAGGCGATCGACCGCGCCGCGGAACAAATTGCCCCGGGCGGTCGCCGGCACTTGCGTTGTTCGGAGCGCGGCAAGGTGCTGCTGGTGCCGATTGCAGAGATCCTCTATCTCAAGGCCGAGATGAAGTACGTTACCGCCCGTACCGGCGAGCGCGAGTTCCTGCTCGAGGAGTCGTTGGCACAGCTTGAAACTGAGTACGGCGAGCGCTTCCTGCGTATTCATCGCAACTGTCTGGTTGCCCGCTCGGCGATTGCCGGTTTCGTCCGCGAGCACGAATCCTCCGACACCGACAGCGAAGGCCATTGGTTACTGTTGCTGCGTGATAGTACTGAACGGTTGGCCGTGAGCCGGCGGCAGTGGCCGCAGGTCAAGGCGGCCATGGAAGGATGAAGCAATGAGTAGCGAATTCGATCTGGCCGGCCTCGCCGCCAGCGCGCGCGAGTTCTGGACACCCGGTCCGGAAGTCATCATTGTCGGCCTGTTGCTCTGGCTGCTGCTCCGGCGCACGCTCAAGCCGGATAGTCGACCGATCCTTCGCCATGCCGGCATATTCATGGTCATCTGCCTGATGCTGCAGACGGTGGCGACGCTCGCCTGGCTGCTTGACATGACCGCCGTTGCCGACGGCCTGCGCGAGGCGGCGTTGGTCGGTTTCGGCGCGGCACTGATTCGCTTGCTCGGCCTGTTGGTGTTCCGCGCCGCACTGCACGCCGTGGGCATCGAAGTGGCGCGCATCGTCGAGGACATCGCAGTCACCGTCGGCTACGTGATCTGGGCTATGGTGCGGCTGCGCTACGCCGGGGTCGAGTTGTCGCACCTGGTGACGACGTCGGCGATGATCACCGCAGTGCTTGCCTTTGCCATGCAGGATACGCTCGGCAACATCCTTGGCGGCCTGGCCATCCAGCTTGATCACTCGGTGGAAATAGGTGACTGGGTGGTGGTCGACAACATTGCCGGGCGCGTGGTCGATATCACCTGGCGGCATACCAAGATCGCGACACGCAACGGTGAGAAAGTGGTGGTGCCCAACAGTGTGCTGATGAAAACCAAATTCCTGGTCATCGGCACCTACGGCGGTGCGGCCAAGGCCTGGCGACGCATCCTGCAGCTCAACGTGCCGCTCGAGCACACGCCGGAACGTGTTCAGGCCGCGATTATGGCCATGTTTGGCGAGGCGGAAATCGCCAATGTCGCGCGCGAGCCGGCGCCGTCGTGCGTGTTGCTCGATTTCGGTCCCGGCTATGGCCGCTACGCGGTGCGCTACTGGCTGACCGATCCGGCGGCCGACGATCCGACCGATTCGGCTGTGCGCATTCACGTCCTGGCTGCTCTAAAGCGTGCCGGCATGGCATTGGCCCTGCCCACCGAGACGCGCCATATCGTCGCCGAGGATGGTGCCCTGGAGCAGGACCGCAATGCAATCGAACTCCGCCATCGGCAGGCGGTGCTCGGTCAGGTCGACCTGCTGCGCCACCTGACCGAAGAGGAAATCGCCCAACTGGCGGCCAATCTCAGCTTTTCACCCTTCTCCCGCGGCGACATCATCACGCGCCAGGGCAATGCCGGCGACTGGCTGTACATCATCGACCAGGGCGAAGTTGACGTGTTTGCCGAGCGCGACGGCAAGCGCCGACACTTGTCGACCCTGGCGGCCGGCAGCATCTTCGGCGAAATGGGTCTGCTGACCGGCGCCATACGCCAGGCGACCGTGGTTGCCAAGGGCCCGGTCGACTGTTATCGCCTCGACAAGCACGGCATTGAGAGCATTCTGCACGGCCGTCCGGAAATCGCCGAACACATGGCGCGTATCCTGGCCGACCGGACGGCGGAACTTGGCCGTGCCCGCGAAGACCTCGACAGCGAAGCGCGGGCCAAGGTGACCAGCGATGGCGGCGCCAGCATCCTCGAGCGCATGCGTGGCTACTTCCGGCTCTGAGCGCGGCTGCCGTCGGCCCTCGATGCTAGAATTGGTGCGGTAATCGGGCACGATGGGCAGCTGCGGCTGTCGCCGCAAGCCCGCGCTAATTCTCTTGAGCCAAACGGAATCCTCTGCAACGTGAATCCCAATCCTGAGCGGATCGTCATTGCCACCCGCGAGTCGCGCCTGGCCCTCTGGCAGGCCGAGCATGTCCGCGACCTGCTGCGCAGTCGCTATCCTCAATGCCGCGTCGAGCTTCTCGGCATGACCACGCGCGGCGACCAGATTCTCGATCGGCCGCTGGCCAAGGTCGGTGGCAAAGGGCTGTTCGTCAAGGAACTGGAAGCGGCGCTGTTCGATGGTCGCGCCGACATCGCCGTGCACTCCATGAAGGATGTGCCGATGCAATTGCCTGTCGAGTTCTCCCTGGTGGCCATCGGCCGCCGGGAAGTGCCGCTCGACGCCTTCGTGTCGACCAAGTATGCCAGCCTGGACGACCTGCCGCCGGGTGCCGTCGTCGGCACGTCGAGCCTGCGTCGCGAGGCGCAGCTGCATGCCCGCTATCCTTACCTGGCGGTGAGCTCCCTGCGCGGCAATCTGGATACCCGCCTGCGCAAGCTCGACGAGGGCCAGTACGATGCCATCATCCTTGCCGCCGCCGGGCTGATGCGGCTTGGCCTGGCGACGCGGATTCGTGCCGTACTGCCTGCCGAGGTGTCGTTGCCGGCCGCCGGACAAGGTGCTCTGGGCATCGAGGCGCGTGCCGACCGTGGCGATGTCGCCGGCTGGCTGGCCTTTCTCAACGATCCGGCAACGGCCGCCTGTGTGCGTGCCGAGCGCGCGGTGTCGCGGGCCTTGGCCGGCAGCTGCGAAGTGCCGCTGGGCGCCTACGCCGAAGAAAGTGCGGGCCAGCTGTACCTGCGCGGTTTCGTCGCTACGCCTGACGGCACGCGCATGGCGCGGGCAGAACGCAGCGGTCCTGCCGACGCTCCTGAGGCACTCGGCCTGGCGCTGGCGGAAGAGCTGCGTGGCCAAGGCGCCGAGGCGATCCTGGCCGCGTTGCCGTAATGGACATGGCGATTGCCCAGCCGCTGCAAGGACGCCACATTGTCGTCACGCGGCCGGCAGGGCAGGCCGCCCATCTGGCGTCGGCGCTGGTCGGGCTCGGTGCCAAGCCGGTGCTGTTCCCGGTGCTGGCGATATTCGACATCGAGGACCAGACACCGCTGCTCGATCTGGCGATCCGGCTCGATCGTTTCGACCTGGCGGCGTTCGTCAGCCCGAACGCCGTCGAGAAAGCCTTGCCGGTGATTCTTGGCCACCGGCCGTGGCCTGTCGGCCTGCGCGCGGCGACGGTCGGCCGCAGCAGCGAACAGGCGCTGGCGGCTTTCGGAATTCGTGACGTCGTCGCGCCGAACGAACGCTTCGATTCCGAGGCGCTGCTCGAACTGCCGGAGCTGCAAGATGTGCAAGGCAAGCGCGTGGTGATCTTTCGCGGCGACGGTGGCCGCGAACTGCTTGCCGAAACCTTGGTCGCGCGCGGTGCCGAGGTCGAGTACGTTACCTGCTATCGGCGCGGCAAGCCAGACGTCGATGCGGCGCCACTGCTCAAGCTCTGGGGCGACGGCCAGCTTGATGCCGTGACCGTGACCAGCAGCGAGGGCTTGCGCAACTTGTTTGACATGGTCGGCAAACTCGGTCAGGCCTGGCTGCGTAAGACGCCGGTGTTCGTGCCGCACCAACGCATCGCCGAGCAGGCGCGGGAACTCGGCTGCCATGAGATCATCCTGACCGGTCCGGCCGACGACGGCCTGATCGGCGGTTTGACGGAGTATTTTCGTACCCATGTCCATGCCCACTGATCTCGAACAACAGTCATCCCCGCCCGGCCCGACAGTGGATCGCGGTAGGCGCTCGTTGGCAGTTCCGGCGCTCCTGGTCGCCCTGGTGGCGCTGCTGCTGCTCGGCTGGCAATGGTTGGAGACGCGCAATCGCCTGTCGGACGCGCAGGAGGAATTGGCCCGGCGACTGGCCGAGGCCGATGTCGTGGTCA
>PMIF01000115.1 GCA_003157035.1 Rhodocyclaceae bacterium | reverse complement strand
CGCGAACTGGTGGCCTACTGGAACAACTGGTCCAACGGCACGATGCCCGAGTGGGCGCCGTTAGCCAACGCCAATGGCGGCGGCGCGATCAGTAACCTGACGCCCTTCCTGACCATGCGCAAGAACGACCGCGACGACCAGGTCGATGCCGTCGGCTGGAACAACGAGCTCAAGATGGACAGGTGGACGGCCGTGGCGGATCTGAGCTACTCGCGGGCCAAACGCCACGAATTCGGCGGCGAGGCCTACACCACGGGCGTCACCCCGATCAGCCTCGATGTTCGCTTCCCGAGGGGCTTCTCGGACTTCGGCTCCTTTGCCACGGCCTTCAACTTCGGCAATGCCGCCAATTTCCAGTTGAGCACGCCCTGGGGGGGTGGCGGTGCCTATGGCTCCATCGCCGACGTCAAGGACACGATGAAGTCCGCCCGCCTGTCGGCCAAGCGTCCTCTGGACTGGGGCTGGCTGTCCGAGTTCGACGGTGGCGTCATCTACTCCGAGCGCACCAAGGACATGAACAACGTCGGCACCAACTACGACCTTGCCAACGGCACCACGTGCGCCATCTCGCCGGCCTGCCAGGCCTTCCCGACCGGCCTGGTGATCAGCCCCGTCGGCGTGGGCTTTGTCGGCCTGCCGTCGATGATCGGCTTCGATGTCCTTGCCGCCATCAACAGCGGCGCCTACACCGCCTCGCCTTCGGACCCGAGGAACCCGGTCTGGAACTGGGGCGTCAATGAAAAGGTGACGACGGCCTTTGCCAAGCTCGGCCTGATGTTCGATCTCGCCGTGCCGGTACGCGGCAACATCGGCCTGCAGGTCGTCAATGCCAAGCAGGATGCCTCGGGACTTTATCAGGACGCGGACGGCAACCGGCTGCCGGTCAGCGACGGCACCAGCTATACCGACGTCTTGCCGGCACTCAACCTGGTGGCGGAGCTTGGGCCCGATACCTTCCTGCGTTTCGGCGCCGCCAAGACCGTCGCCCGGCCGAACATGGCCGACATGCGCGCCGGCATCAACGCCTCGGTCGATCAGACCGATCGGAAGTGGTCCGGCTGGGGCGGCAATCCACAGCTGGAGCCCTGGCGCGCCAATGCCTACGACCTGTCGCTGGAACACTATTTCGGCAAGCGCACCTATGTCGCGCTGGCTGCGTTCAACAAGGACATCACGACCGGCATCATCACCCAGGACTCAAAGTTCGACTTCACGAAGTTTCCGACCGCGCTGCAGGCAGTCAGCAACATCGGCACCCTGAGCATGCCGGTCAACACCGACGGCGGCCGTATCAGCGGCTGGGAGTTCAGCGGCGCGCTGGAAGGCGCTCGCGTGCACAAGGCGCTCGATGGCTTCGGTTTGCTGGGCAGCTACTCGCACACCACCAGCAACCTGCCCGGCACCGATGCCAACGGCGCGGCGACCAACTCGTCGCTCGAAGGCCTGTCCGGCAACGTCTGGGGTCTGACCGGTTACTACGAGAAGAGCGGCTTCCAGGTACGGGTCGCCCAGCGCTACCGCTCGGAATTCACCGCCATGCGGCACAATGCCTTCAAGCTGGTGATGGATTCGATCCGGGCTGAGCGTATCACCGACATGCAGATCGGCTATGAGTTGCAATCCGGCCGCTTCAAGGGCCTGGGCCTTCTGTTCCAGATCAACAACGTCACCAACACGC
Organism: Rhodocyclaceae bacterium; assembly: GCA_003157035.1. Classification (GTDB taxonomy): domain Bacteria; phylum Pseudomonadota; class Gammaproteobacteria; order Burkholderiales; family Rhodocyclaceae; genus Fen-999. The sequence continues at coordinate 5,041 of PMIF01000115.1, read as the reverse complement.
CTTATGTCGTCACTCAGACGGTCGACGGCGTAACGGCGCTCAAGGAATACCAGGAGTTTGGCAGGCAGTTCCTGCTCGGCTTGAGCTACAAGCTCTAGTCGGGCCAAGAAGGTCAGGGCCTTCCCCCGCCGCCCACGAGGCGGGGGCTTTTTCTTCAGGAGCGAGCTTGCCTTCGATCATCCGGTGGATTTTCCAGGGCCGCCGGGGCCGGCTTGCGCCGACGGCTGCGCTGCTCATCTGCGCCGCCATGCATGCCGGAGCTGTCGCCGGCTCCGGGCGCCCTGCGGGCGGCGACCTGGCCATCGACTGGCGGCTCGTCAAGGTACACTCCGGTAGCGACGGCGCCCAGGCAAGCGCCCGCCTGACGCTCGCCAACCGTGGCCAGGCGGCTCTGCCGGCCGCAGGTTGGAGCCTCTACTTCACCAGCCTGACGCCGGTGGTGACCGGCGAAAGCGAGAACCTGATCACCGAGCAGGTGGTCGGCACCCTGTTCAGGCTGCGTCCGGGGCCCGAATTCCATGGCCTGGCGCCAGGCGAGACGCTCGCCATGGACCTCGTGCATTCGGAGCCGGTCGTACGGCCGGACAAGGNNGACCTTGTGCATTCGGAGCCCGTCGTACGCCCGGACAAGGCGCCCCGGGGGGCCTACCTCGCCTACGACGACAGCCCGACCGATGCCAGCGCCATCGGCTCACTCGATATCGTTCCCGGCCTGCCACCGGTGGCTGTCGCCGACGAGCGTGGCGGCGGCGTCGATCCGGCCCAGCTCTATGCCGGCAACGCAGCGATCCGGCACCTCGATCCCTCGACCTTGCCCCTCGCCCTACCAACGCCACTGGTCGAAAGGCATCTCGATGGGCAATGGCTGGTCGACCGGCGGCCCACGATCATCGCACCGGCCGCGCTGCGTCACGAAGCGCACCGGCTGCGGCAGATGTTCGCTGCGCGGGTGCCGGCCAGCACCAAAGGGCGAACCCCGACCATTCGCCTGGCCGTGGCTCGGGTGCCTGGGCACGCCGAAGCCGAGGCCTATCAACTGCACATCGACGCGCGTCGGGGCCTGACCCTGAGCGGCAACAGCGCCGCCGGCGTCGCCCGCGGCCTCGAGACGCTGCGTCAACTGCTGCCGATCACCAACGGTCAACGAGAGGCGTTGGCCGTACCAGCGGTCGATATCGTCGATGCCCCCCGCTTCGGCTACCGCGGCCTGATGGTCGACGTAGCGCGCAACTTTCAGCGCAAGGAATCGCTGTTTCGTTTGCTGGAACTGATGGCACAGTTCAAGCTGAACCGTCTGCATCTGCACCTTGCCGACGACGAAGGCTGGCGGCTAGCCATACGTGGCTTGCCCGAGCTGACGGATTACGGTGCCCGTCGCGGTCATGCCCGCGACGAGGCCGAGCACCTGCTGCCGGCCCATGGTTCCGGCCCGAATCTGGACGACCCGCATGGCAGCGGTTACTACCGCGCCGAGGACTTCATCGCCATTCTGAAGTATGCGGCTCGGCGGCACATCGAGGTCATTCCGGAACTGGAAATGCCCGGACACGCACGAGCCGCCGTCAAGGCCATGGCCTATCGCGCCCGGCTTCGGCATGCCCAAGGCCTGCCCGATGCCGACGCCTACCTGCTCGCCGATCCGGCCGACACCTCGCGCTATCGCTCGGCACAATTACATACCGACAACGTGATGGATCCCGGCCTGGAGTCGACCTACCATTTCGTCGACCACGTGATCGGCGAAGTGGCCCGACTTTACCGTCGTGCCGGCGTGCCGCTGACCATGATTCACGTCGGCGGCGACGAATTGGCCCAGGGCGCCTGGGAGGGTTCGCCGGCCTGCCGGCGGCTCATGGCGCGTGAGCACCTGGCGAGCATCGCCGACCTCTGGGACCATTTCTATGGCCGGGTCACCGCTACTGTCGCCCGCACCGGCGCCGGCGTTGCCGGCTGGGAGGAACTGGGCATGCGCGACGGCCGCGGCCGCGAACCTGCGCCGAGCGTGCCGAATCCGCTGTTCGCCGGGCGCGGTTTCCAGCTTTTGGTCTGGAACAACCTCGACGATGCCGATGACTTGGCCAACCGGCTGGCCAACGCCGGCTATCACGTAGTTCTGGCGCCGGCGACGCGCTTCTACTTCGACATGGCCCACGCTGCCGACCTGTGGGAGCCGGGCGCCGACTGGGCCGGCTACTCCGACCTCGCCAACGTGTACGATCTGGTGCCCTTCGACCTGCCGCGCCAGAACCCGGCCGATACCCAATCACGGCCGGGGCGGGTGGCGCTGCAAGGATCGGCACGGGCCAACATCCTCGGCCTGGAGGCAACGCTGTTCTCGGAGATCATGCGCGAGCCGGCCGTCATCGACTCCCTGCTCATGCCGCGCCTGCTGGCTCTGGCTGAGCGCGCATGGGCCGCCGACCCGGAGTGGGCGCGAACCACCGATCCGGCGCGGGCGCAGGCACTGCACGATGCCGACTGGTCACGCTTCGTCAACGTCATCGGCCAACGCGTGCTGCCCAGACTCGACGCCGAGTGGCCCGACCTGCAGTATCGGCTGCCGCCGCCAGGACTCAAACGCGATGGCGAGCGGGTGGACGCGAATCTCGTAATCCCCGGCGTCGTCGTCCGCTACACCACCGATGGCAGCGACCCAACGGCCACCAGTCCAGTCGTTGCCGGACCGCTCATCACCCCACGGACCGTCAGCGCGGCAGCGTTCAGCCGCAACGGCCGGCACGGCCGCGTCGTCCGCAGCAACACACCTTGAAGGCAGCATGACAATGAAACCAAGTACCGTCGCGACCCTGCTGACCCTGTCCATCGCCGGCATCGTTCCCGCTTCAGCCGACTGTCCGCCCCCCAACCCCGACTGGGCCAATCTCGGAGCCTACCGCGCAAAGAACGCGGAGCTCCTTGAACGGGCAGGCACGGCACGTCGCGTCGTCTTCATGGGCGATTCGATCACCGAATACTGGCGCACCGAGGCGACACCGCTCGCTGATATGCCGGGGTTCTTCAACCGCGGCATCAGTGGCCAGACGACGCCGCAGATGTTGGTGCGCTTTCGTGCCGACGTCATCGACCTGGCGCCGCGCGTCGTGGTCATCCTGGGCGGCACCAACGATCTCGCCGGCAACACCGGGCCGACGACGCTGGCAGCGATCGAGGCCAACATCGCCTCCATGGCGGAGCTGGCGAGTGCCCATCGCATCCGGGTCGTTCTCGCCTCGGTATTGCCGGCGGCCGGATACGACTGGGCGCCCGAGATCAAGCCGGCACAGGACATCCTGGCCCTCAACCGCTGGCTCCGCTCCTACGCCAGCCAGCACGGCCATGGCTACATCGACTTCCACAGCGCCATGGCGGACGCCACCCTGGGCCTGAGCAAGGCCTACTCCGACGACGGTGTACACCCCACCGCTGTCGGCTATGCGCTGATGAACCGCCTCGTCGCCCAGGCGCTGCACGCGTCACCAGCCAGGCCGATGTCGACTGCGGCGGGGCAACAGTGACGCCGCTCGGTTCGCGCGTTCGCGCCATCGATGTGATGCGCGGGCTGACGCTGGCGCTGATGATCGTCGTCAACATGTCGATCAGCGACCAGCTCTCCTACGCGCCGCTGCTGCACGCCGCCTGGCACGGCCTGACGCTGACCGACATCGTGTTTCCCTCCTTCCTGTTCGTCGTCGGCAGCGCCATGGCCTTTACCATCGACCGTTACCAGGCGGCGGGATCGCGGAGCCTGGCTGCCAAGGTCGCGTCGCGGACGGCCATCATCTTCCTGTGCGGCTTCCTGCTCTCCTGGTTTCCCTTCGTCAGGATCGAAGCGGCCGGCATCGCGCCGATCCCACTCGCTGACGCCCGCATTCTTGGCGTCCTGCAGCGAATCGCGCTCTGTTACGCGCTGGCGACCGTGGTGGTCCGCCTCGGTGGCCAGCGCGGGGCACTGCTGTTCTCGCTGGCGGCCTTGCTGATCAACTGGTGGATCTTCGCCGCTGGCGGCGACGACACGCTGGCCGGCAGCGCGGCACTGCGCCTGGATCGCTGGCTGCTTGGCGAGCCGCATCTGTACCGGGGTGAAGGCGTGCCCTTCGATCCGGAGGGCCTGCTGGGTACGTTGCCGGCGACGGCGAATGTGCTGGCCGGATACCTCGCCGGCCGCCTGGTGCGCCGACTGGGCGCCGGCTACGAGTTGGTCGCGCGGCTGTTTCTGGCCAGCGCCGCCGCCATCGGACTGGCACTGGCCTGGAGCGGTGTCCTGCCCTTCAACAAGAAGCTGTGGACCAGTTCATATGCGCTGGTCACCGTCGGCATCGACTTTGCGGCGCTCGCTGTCCTGGTCTTCCTGGTCGACCTGCGGCGCAGCGAGCGGCTTGCCGCCTTCTTCGAGATTTTTGGTCGCAACACGCTGCTCATCTACCTCGTCGCCGAGTTGCTGATGAGCATCATGTGGCTGCTCCAATGCGGCGACCAGGCGCTGTTCATGTGCCTCTACCATCACGGCTTCCAATGGTGGGCGGGCGACAAGCCGGGCTCGCTGCTGTTTGCCCTGGTGTTCATGCTGCTGTGCTGGCTACTCGGCTACGCGCTCGACAAGCGCGGGATCCATATTCGCGCCTGAGGCGAGTCACCGCTAGTCGCCGGGATAGTGTTGTTAGAATCGGGCCATTCCCGCTGACCGGAGATTTCCCGATGCAACGTGCAATCAGGGCGATGGAATCCCTCATCTTCTGGAGCCGCTGGCTGCAGGCGCCCCTTTATCTCGGCCTGATCGCGGCCCAGGGCGTCTATGTGTACCAGTTCATGAGCAGACACGCACAACATTGACCCCCCCCGAAAACCTCGCTTCGCTCGGTTCTCCCCCCAGGGGGCCAAGAAACTCTTGGGGCGGCCCGGCGAGTTTCTTGCAGGAGACAGCATGACCACCATCAAGCAGGAAGACCTGATCGCCTCCGTCGCCGACGCCTTCCAGTACATCAGCTACTACCATCCACTCGACTACATCAAGGCCCTGGGCGCCGCCTATGAGCGCGAGGAG
>PMIF01000089.1:452-3268 GCA_003157035.1 Rhodocyclaceae bacterium | reverse complement strand
CTGCCGCTGGCCGCCGGAAAGCTGATCCGGTCGGTGATCGGCCCGCTCGGTGAGGCCAAAGTCCTTGAGTGCCTTGGCGACACGCTGGGCGCGGTCCTGTTCGGGCACGCCGGCCAGCATCATCGGTAGCGCAACGTTCTCGGCGGCGGTCAGGCGCGGCACGAGATGGAAGCTCTGAAAGACAAAGCCGATGCGTTCCCGCCGCACCTGCGCCTGCTCGTCGGCGGTCAGTGTCGTCACGTCACGGCCTTCCAGGCGATAGCAACCGGCGTTGGGGCTGTCCAGAAGCCCGAGCAGATTCAACAGCGTCGACTTGCCGGATCCCGAGGCCCCCATGACCGCCACGTACTCGCCAGCTTCGATGATCAGGTCAAGCGCGGCCAGTGCGTGCACCTCGCTATCGCCGAGCGTGAATACNNGCGCCAGCCTTGATGCCTTCCTTCTCCAGCGACACGGCAACCCGCTCGCCCGCCTGCAAGCCCTCGACCACCTCGGTGTATTCCCAGTTGGCAATGCCCGTCTTCAACTTGCGCTCCTCGAGCTTGCCGTCGTCGCTGCGGTAGACGAGCACCCGGCCGCCTTCGAGCAGTGCTGCCGTCGGCACGCGCAACACCTGATCGCGCACTTCAAGAACAATTTCGACATTGGCACTGTAGCCGACCAGCAGTTCCTTGATCTCCTCGGGCTTGGCGAAGTCCACTTCGACGTCGACGGTGCGCGCCTGCTTCTCGACGGCAGTGACGTAAGGCGCCACCCTGCGCACCCGAGCCTCGAACTGCCGCTTGCCGTAAGCGTCGATGGTAATCCGTGCCGGCTGGCCGACCTTCACCTTCGGCGCATCCACTTCGTCCATCGGTGCCGAGATATACAGGCAGCTCGGATCGATCAGATCGATCGCTGGCGGCGTCTGCACACCTGGCGGCGACGGCGTCGAATACTCGCCAACCTCGCCGACGATCTTGGCCACGACACCGTCGAAGGGCGCATACAGCACAGTTCGACCCTGTTCGACGCGCGTGGCAGCAAGTCGCGCCTCAGCCTGACGCACCGCTGCCTTCATGGTCTCGCAGGTCGCCTGTTTGGCCTCGGCACCCGCTCGCGCGGCGTCATCGGCGGAAATCGAGACAAAGCCATCGCCATAGAGTTTCGCCGTCCGTTCAGCATCGCGTGCGGCATTGGCGGCGATGGTGCACGCTTCGCCAACCTGCTTCTTCGCTTGATCGAGTTGCGTCTCGGCAAGCGTCTGCTGGGCGCGCTGATCGTCGTTCCAGAGCTTCATCAGCAACTGGCCCTTCTTGACCCACGCGCCTTCCTTGACTGCCAGTGTCTCGATACGCCCGCCGAGAATCGTCGATAGCTTGGTGCGCAGGCAAGCGGTAACCTCGCCGGCGCGCGTGTTGGCGAGCGTCGCCTCGACCCGCCCGCGGTCGACTTCCTTGAGCACTACAGGCAGAGGCTTCGGTCGCGTCGCCAAAGAAAAGGCGGCGATTAGGGCGAGGACCACGACGGCGATGACTACTAGGCGGCGCGAAGGCAGCTTCATGGCGAATTCGGCTGAAGGGGCAACGGGAAATTCTACGCCGGCTGCAAGGCCAGTCGCAGACCGAGGGCGATGAAGATGCCACCGGCGACACGATCCAGCCAGGTGGCGACCGCTGGCCGGCGGGCCAGCCGCTCGCCCAGGCTGCCGGCGAACCAACCGATGGCGCCAAAAATCAGCGCAGTCTCGGCCGTGAATGCGCTGCCAAGCTGGACGATCTGCCAACCGGCATGACCACGCCCGACGTCGACGAACTGCGGCAGGAAGGCGAGGAAGAACAGGATCACCTTCGGGTTGATGGCATTGGCTATCAATCCCTTGACGAACAGCGTCCTCGGCGGCTCGGCGGCGGTCGGTGCGGTTACGCCGGCCGGCCGCGCATGACGAATCGCCTGGATACCGAGCCAGGCAAGATAGAGTCCGCCAGTGATTTTCAATGCCATGAAGGCGGTGGCGGAAGCCGCAATCAAGGCGGACACGCCAAGCGCCGCAAGCAGCGTGTGATTGAGGCAACCAAGGGCGCAACCGAGGCCAAAGGCAACGCCGGCGCGGCGGCCGTTCGCCATGCCCAACCCGAGCACCAGCAGGTTGTCGGGACCTGGGGCGAGCGTGATCAAGATCGCGACGGCAAGAAAGCTCGAGATTTGCGCAAGCGAAAGAAGATATTCGGCAGCCATCGGTNNCTCGTCGCTTTGCTCATTCTCGGCACGAGCCTGGCGCACGCCGAAATCGTCGTCCGTGATGACGCTGGTAACACGGTGCGCCTGAAGGAGCCCGCCCGACGCATCGTCAGCCTGTCGCCGCACGTTACCGAGACCTTGTATGCCGCCGGTGCCGGCGACCACCTGGTCGGTGCCGTTGAATACAGCGACTACCCGCCGGCGGCGAAACAGTTGCCGCGCATTGGCGGCAGCGCCCGTCTCGATCTCGAAGCCATCGCCGCCCTGAAGCCGGACCTGGCGATCGGCTGGGATGGCGGCAACAGCACGGCACATCTGGCCAAGTTGCGCAACCTGGGAATCCCGGTCTATCTAGTGGCGCCCGAGCATATCGAGGATGTCGCCGCGGCACTCGAGCGCTATGGCGAGCTCGCCGGCACCCAGGACAGCGCCCATCGCGCAGCCGATGCGTTCCGCGAGCGCATTCGGCAACTGCGCCAGCGCTACCAAGCTCGCGCGACGGTCAGGACTTTCTACCAGATCTGGAACGAGCCGCTGATGACCGTCGGCGGCACCCAGGTGATCAGCGATGCCATCCGCCTGTGCGGCGGCGAGAA
>PMIF01000089.1:0-370 GCA_003157035.1 Rhodocyclaceae bacterium | reverse complement strand
GCGCCAGAGCGCTGCGCCGGCGGCGACGGCGCCGGATGGTCAGTAGCCCGCCGCCAGCCCGGAATCACCGCGTGGATCGTTGGCACCGTAGAAGCGGTTGGCGCCAACCGGCTTGCCGCCAAGCGACGGCGCGCCGACCAGGATCACCGTAAGGTGGTTGGCCGGGGACTGGTCGACAAACTTGTGGCCCATGCTTTCGAGAATTCCGCGCGTGTCAGGACTGAGGGCAAAGCGTTCGAGGCTGGTTGCCTCCGGCAGCCACTGTTGATGGAAGCGCGGCGCGTCGATCGCCTCCTGGACAGTCATGCCGTAGTCGACGATATTCAGAATGCTCAGTAGCACCGCAGTGATGATGCGGCTACCACCCGGC
>PMIF01000056.1:4084-9748 GCA_003157035.1 Rhodocyclaceae bacterium | reverse complement strand
GTCAGGGTGACTGCTCCCTGGTCGAAATGCAGGCGGTGCAGTCCGGGTACCGCCGGCGGCCAGTCGCCTACCAGTGCCGCGGATAGATCGGCAAGCTGCGGCCAGCGTTGGTGCAGGCGGGCCAGGTCTTCGCGGCGGAAGGGGTGCTGCTCGACCGAAACGAAATGCAGCCTGCGGCAGCGGTTTGTGTCCGCGCGCCAGGCCTGCCAGGTGGCGAGGAAGTTGAGCCCGAGGCCGAAGCCGGTCTCGAGGATGACGAAGCGCTCGCGCCCTTGCCAGGCCGACGGCAGGTTGTTGCCGGCGAGGAAGACATGCTGTGCCTGCTCCAGACCGCCGGCCGCGGCATGGTAGATGTCGTCGTAAGTCGCAGAGTATGGCGTGCCGTCGGCAGCGAACGCCAACTCGGCAGGAACGATACGCTGATAGCTCACTCAGGGCGCATTTGGGGAAACAGAATCACGTCGCGAATGGCTGGACTGTCAGTGAGCAACATGACCAGACGATCGATGCCGATGCCGCAGCCGCCGGTCGGCGGCAGGCCGTATTCGAGGGCACGGATGTAATCGGCGTCGTAGTACATCGCCTCCTCGTCGCCGGCATCCTTGGCCTTCGCCTGCTCCAGGAAGCGCGCCGCCTGGTCCTCCGGATCGTTGAGTTCGGAGAAACCGTTGGCGATCTCACGACCGACGATGAACAACTCGAAGCGCTCGGTGATGTCCGGATTGGCATCGGAGCGGCGTGCCAACGGGCTGACCTCGGTCGGGTAGTCGATGATGTAGGTCGGTTCCCACAGTTCGGCTTCGGTGGTCTCCTCGAACAGTTGCATTTGCAAGGTGCCGAGTCCGGCGGTGGGCAGCACTGCGACCCTGAGGTCGGCCAGCTTTTGTCGCACCCAGCCGGCGTCGCCAAGGCTGGTCAGGCTGTAGCCGGGATGATGGTAGTGAATGGCCTCGACGGTGGTCATGCGCCGGAAAGGCTTGGATAGATCGAGTGTGCGCCCCTGGTAGTTGAAGGTCTCGGTGCCGAGCGCCTCGCGCGCCGCCTGACGGATCAGCCCCTCGGTGAAATCCATCAGGGTGCGATAGTCGGCATAGGCCTCGTAGAACTCCATCATGGTGAATTCTGGGTTGTGTCGCGGCGACAGGCCTTCGTTGCGGAAGTTGCGGTTGATCTCGAAGACCTTCTCGAAGCCACCGACGACCAGGCGCTTGAGATACAACTCCGGCGCGATCCGCAGGAACAGCTCCATGTCGAGTGCGTTGTGGTGCGTAGTGAACGGCTTGGCCGAGGCGCCGCCGGGGATCGGGTGCATCATCGGCGTCTCGACCTCAAGGAAGCCATGTTCGGTCATGTAGTTGCGGATCGAGGAGACCATGCGGCTACGGGCGACGAAGGTGAAGCGGGTCTCGTCGTTGGTCATCAGATCCAGATAGCGCTGGCGATACTTCTGCTCGACATCGGCCAGACCGTGGAACTTCTCCGGCAGCGGCCGCAGCGCCTTGGCCAGCAGGCGGATCTCGCTGCAATTGACCGTCAGTTCGCCGGTCTTGGTTTTCATCAGTGTGCCGGCGCAACCGACGATGTCGCCCAGGTCCCAGCGCTTGAAGTCGCTGTAGCGTTCCTCGCCGACGCCGTCGCGCGTGACATAGAGCTGGATGCGGCCGGAGAGATCCTGAACGGTGACAAAGCTTGCCTTGCCCATGACGCGTTTCAACATGACACGACCGGCCAGCTTGACCGAAATGGCCAGCCCATCCAGATCTTCCTTTTCCTTGGCTCCGTAGAGTTCGTCCAGGCGGCCGGCAAGATTCTCGCGGCGGAAGTCATTCGGATAGGCGCAGCCGGTGGCGCGCCATTCGGCCAGCTTGGCGCGGCGCTCGGCGATGATGCGGTTCTCTTCCGGCGGGGCAGCCTCGGGCGGCTGAGTCTGGTCTTGGTTGGTCATGTCTGCCTCTTAAACGCCTTGCTTCAGGCTGGCCTGGATGAAATCGTCGAGATCGCCGTCGAGTACGGCCTGGGTGTTGCCGACTTCGTGGTTGGTACGCAAGTCCTTGATGCGCGATTGGTCGAGCACGTAGCTGCGGATCTGGTGGCCCCAGCCGATGTCGGTCTTCGAATCTTCGAGCTTCTGCTGTTCGGCCTGGCGCTTGCGCAGTTCCGCCTCGTACAGGCGCGATTTGAGCATGGCCATCGCCTCGGCGCGGTTGCGGTGCTGCGAGCGGTCGTTCTGGCATTGCACGACGATGCCGGTCGGCGCGTGGGTGATGCGAATCGCCGAATCGGTCTTGTTGATGTGNNTCGGCCGGGTTGATGTCGACTTCGATCGAATCGTCGACTTCCGGATAGACGAACACCGAACAAAAACTAGTGTGACGGCGGGCGTTGGAATCGAACGGCGACTTTCTCACCAGCCGGTGGATGCCCGACTCGGTGCGCAGCGTACCGAAGGCATAGTCGGCGGTTATCTTCAGCGTCGCGCCCTTGATGCCGGCGACTTCGCCGTCCGACTGTTCGAGCACCTCGACGCCGAAGCCCTTGCGCTCGCAGTACTTGAGGTACATGCGCAAGAGCATCGACGCCCAGTCCTGGGCTTCGGTGCCGCCGGCGCCGGACTGGATTTCCATGAAGCAGGGATTCGGATCGAGCGGGTTGTTGAACATGCGGCGGAACTCCAGTTCCGCCACCCGCCGTTCGATGCCGGCGAGGTCGCTCTCGACCGACAACAGGGTGTCGTCGTCGTCCTCGGCGTGCGCCAGATCGAACAACTCCTGTGTGTCGGCGAGTTCCTGGGCGATGTCGCGCAGGACGACGACCACCCCCTCCAGGGACTTCTTCTCCTTGCCCAGTGCTTGCGCCCGCTCGGCGTCGTTCCAGACCGCCGGGTCCTCGCTGGCGCGAGTGACTTCTTCGAGCTTCAGTGCCTTGGCATCGAAGTCAAAGATACCTCCGCAGTTCGGTCTCGCGCTGGGCGATGTCGGCAAGCTTGCTGGCGATGCTGTTGACGCGTTCGGCTTCCATGGCGGTTCCTGAGTGAATCAGCTGATTATATCGCTGGCTCGAAGTGCTCGAGCAGCAATTGCAGGCTGGATACGCCGTTCCAGTCGTTGATGTCCAAACGATAGGCGGCGCGGATCTGTCGCGGCGCGGGCTCGGCGTTGTTGAAGCGGATGGCGGTGAATGTGGTCTTGCCCTGGCGCAGGGTCAGCTTCAGATGCTTGTCCTTGAGCAGCTTTTGATTGGCGACTTCAAAGACGTCGGCGAACAGGGGCGCCGGCAGCCCTTGGCCCCAGATTTCGTGGCCGAGCAAGCGCGCCGTATTGAGACTCAGATAGCCGGATTCGAGGGCGCCGTCGGTTTGCAACGTGCGGCTCAACTCCGCCGGCGGAATCAGATCGCGTGCGACGGCCTCGAAAGCTGCTTCGAATTCGCTCAGATCGTCCTCGTCCAGGGTCACACCGGCGGCCGCAGCATGGCCGCCGAAACGCTTGAGTAGCTGCGGATGCTGTTTGGCGATCAGGTCGAGCGCGTCCCGCAGGTGCAGACCGGGTATGGAGCGGCCGGAACCCTTGACCAGGCCGTCGTTGCCGCGGGCGAAGGCGAAGGTCGGACGATGCAACTGCTCTTTGACCCGGCCGGCCAGGATGCCGATCACGCCTTGATGCCAGTCCGGATCGAACAAGGTGATGCTGGCCAGATTCTCGGCGTCGATGTCCTCGAGCAGGATGTCGGCGGCGTCGCGCATGTCGGCCTCGATCGACCGGCGCTGGCGATTTATGGCATCGAGCTGGTTGGCAATATTGAGCGCGCGCGCTGGGTCGTCGGTGGTCAGCGCCTCGATGCCCAGCGCCATGTCGGCCAGCCGGCCGGCGGCATTGATGCGCGGACCGACGACGAAGCCCAGGTCGAAGGTGCCGGCGACGGCGTAGTCCCTGCCGCCGATCGCCAGCAGGGCGCGTAGGCCAGGCTGCATGCGGCCTTCGCGGATGCGCGCCAACCCCTGGGCGACAAGTATGCGGTTGTTGCGATCGAGCGGTACGACGTCGGCGACCGTGCCGAGCGCGACTAAGTCGAGCAGATCGGCCAGGTTGGGTTCCACCTGCCCTGCGAAGGCGTCGCGCCGACGCAGTTCCGCGCGCAGCGCCAACATGACGTAGAACATGACGCCAACACCGGCCATCGCCTTGCTGGGGAAAGTGCAGCCCGGTTGGTTGGGGTTGACGATAACCTCGGCTGCCGGCAATTCCGNNTCGACGCTGGCAATGCCGTTATCGACGGTGACGATGAGATCGGGATGGCGTTGTGCCGCCAGCAGCACGACCTCGGGTGAAAGCCCGTAACCGGTATCGAAACGGTTGGGCACCAGGTAATCGACGTCGGCACCGAAGCGACGCAGGGCGCGCAGTCCGACGGCACAGGCCGTCGCACCGTCGCAATCGTAGTCGGCGACGATCAGGATCTTCCTCTTGCTGGCGATGGTGTCGGCCAACAATTTTGCTGCGGCGTCGGCGTGGGTCAGGGCATCAGGCGGCAAAAGGGCGCCCAAACGATTATCCAATTCGTCGCCAGAACGTATCCCGCGAGCGGCGTAGAGCCTGGCCAACAGCGGGTGTACGCCGGACTGGGCGAGCATCAGGGCGGCACGGGTGGGGACTGCACGGGTGACGATGCGGGTCATGGCCCATGTTAACATGAGCACTTCAACTGGCTGAAAGGCGCCATGCGCTACGAATATTGGGTCGGATTGCGCTACACGCGGGCCAAGCGGCGCAACCACTTCATCTCCTTCATCTCCTTGATTTCGATGCTTGGCGTCGGGCTTGGCGTGGCGGCCCTGATCGTCGTCCTGTCGGTGATGAATGGTTTTCAGAAGGAGTTGCGCACGCGCATTCTCGGTGTCGCCTCGCACATCCAGGTGGCTGCGACCGGTGGCGAACTGGGTAACTGGCAGGGCGTGGCGCTGGCCGCGATGCAGGATGCACGGGTGAAGGCGGCAGCGCCGTACGTACAGGCGCAGAGCATGCTGTCGTTCGACCAGCAGGTGCGTGGCGCGATCGTTCGCGGCATCCTGCCGGAGGACGAAGAAAAGGTGGCCGATTTTTCGCGGCACATGAAGGCGGGCAGTCTGGGTTTGCTCACCGCCGGCGAGTTCAACATCATCCTCGGCATCGAATTGGCGCGGGCACTGAATGTCGGCATCGGCGACAAGGTGACGCTGATCGCGCCGCAGGGCATGGTGACGCCGGCCGCCATTCTGCCGCGGGTCAAGCAGTTCCGCCTGGTCGGCGTCTTCGAGGCTGGCATGGCCGAGTACGACTCGGGCTTGGCATTGATCCATCTCCAGGATGCGCAGAGACTGTATCGCCTGGACGACCGCGTCTCGGGCGTGCGGCTGAAGGTCGATGACTTGTTTGCGGCGCCGAATATTGCTCACGATCTCGCGCGCAATCTCGATGCCGGCCTCTATGTCACCGACTGGACGCGCGTCCATGCCAACTTCTTTCGCGCCGTCGCCATCGAGAAGAACATGATGTTCCTGATCCTGTCGCTGATCGTTGCCGTCGCCGCCTTCAATATCGTGTCGACCCTGGTGATGGCGGTGACCGACAAGCAGGCGGACATCGCCATCTTGCGCACACTCGGCGCCAGTCCGGCCAGCATCATGCA
>PMIF01000056.1:0-4002 GCA_003157035.1 Rhodocyclaceae bacterium | reverse complement strand
TTGACGCTGCTGGCGACGCTGTATCCGAGTTGGCGGGCGTCGCGCATCAATCCGGCGGAGGCACTGCGCTATGAGTGATACCGTGCTCTCCTGTCGTGGCTTGATGAAGACATTCCGTCAGGGGGGGCTCAATGTCTCGGTACTGACGGGAATCGACCTGGAGATCGCCTGCGGTGAGCGTCTGGCGATTGTCGGCGCCAGCGGTTCGGGTAAGAGCACGCTGCTGCATTTGCTCGGTGGGCTCGATGCACCGACCGCTGGTACCGTAATGCTGCTCGGAGCCGACCTGGGTGCGGTCGGCGAGGCCGAGCGCTGTCGTCTGCGCAATCGCTCGCTCGGTTTCGTCTATCAGTTTCATCACCTGTTGCCGGAGTTTTCTGCTGAGGAGAACGTCGCCATGCCACTGTTGATCCGCCGCGTCGACCGGAACGAGGCGCGGCGGCAGGCGGCCGAGATGCTCGATCGGGTCGGTCTGGCGCATCGCTGCCGGCACCGCCCCGGGGAGCTGTCGGGCGGCGAGCGGCAGCGGACGGCGATCGCNNAATCTCAACACCGACAGCAGTCTGATCATCGTCACCCACGACCCGGAGCTGGCAGCCCGGGCCGATCGCGTCCTGACGCTACGCGACGGATCGTTGCGAAACTCTGCTGAGGGAATGGTCCCGGCGGTACCCTGAGCTTGGAGGAAGGCTGTGGCGAAACAGCAAGTTGCTCCCTTCGGTACGCGCCAACTGGCACTGGCACTCGCCATCAGCTTAGCCGTTATCTGGGGCATCGCTTTCTACGAGCTCGATCGTGCGCGCACGGCCCGCATGCAGGAGGTCGAGCATGCGGCGGAGCTTCAGGCCCAGACTTTTGCCGAAAGCCGTCTATCCATCATCAAGCGGCTGAACGAGCTGTTGCTTGACCTGCGCGCCTACTGGGAAGATCGGTCGGTGAACTTCTCCGAGCTGATCCGGCGCCGGCAGGAATATCTTTCCGACATCACCTTTCAAGTAGCGATCATTGATCGCGATGGCTATCTTGCCTACTCCAGCCTGGGGTCGACGACCAAGACCTACCTTGGGGACCGGGAGCACTTCAAGGTGCACCGCGACGGCAGCGGTGATCGCCTGTTCATCAGCAAACCGGTCAAGGGCAAGGTTTCCGGCAAATGGTCCATCCAGTTTACGCGGCCGCTGCTGGGGCGGCAGGGGTTCGACGGTGTGCTCGTCCTGTCGGTCAGTCCAGAGTCGTTGGTTGCCTTCGGCAACAAGTTGCATCTGGGTGCCGGTGCCATCAGCACCATCGTGGCGGCAGACGGACAAATGCTGGGTCGCGAGCCGGACAACGAGTCGGCGATGGGCAAGACGATTACCGGCGTGCCCTATGTCGGTCCGGGGGCCCCGCTATCCGGCTACTTCAGTGGTCTTGGCCAAGCCGACGGTGTGGAGCGGATCTACGGCTTCTACCGGGTTCCGGACTACCGGCTCAGTTTCGTTGTCGGCCACGCTGTCGACGAAGTGCTGGTGCCCTATTATGAGCACCGCCGGGTGGTCGTTATTTCGGCGGCGGCGGTCAGTGCGCTGATCGGCATCCTGATCATATTTGCTTTCCGCTCGCTTGCCGCAAGGGCAGAGGCGGAGCGGCAACTGCGCGAGAGTCAGGCCATGCTGAGTTCCGCGGTTGATACGATCGGCGAGGCATTCACCATCTTTGATCAGAACGACGTCCTGGTCTATTGCAACGAACAGTACCGCAGGTATTACGCGACATCGGCGGATCTTCGCGTGCCCGGGCGCGGCTTCGAGGAGATCGTCTGCCAGAGTGTCGCGCGCGGGCAATACCGGCAGGCGGTCGACGACGTCGATCAGTGGCTGGCGGAAAGGCTGGCCGCACACCGCAGCGGCGACTGCGAGTTCATCGAGCGGCTGGACAGCGGGCGCTGGTTGCGCGTCCGCGAACGGCGGACGCCGGAAGGGCTTGCCGTTGGTTTTCATATCGATATCACGGAATTGGTCGAGGCGCGCAACGCCGCCGAACAGGCCAATCGCGCCAAGAGCCAGTTCCTGGCAACCATGTCGCATGAGATTCGCACGCCGATGAACGGTATTCTCGGCATGGCGCAACTGCTCCTGATGTCCTCGTGTTCGGACCAGGAGCGCTGCGAATTTGCTCGTACCATTGTCAATTCCGGGCAGACGCTGCTGGCTTTGCTCAACGATGTTCTCGACTTGTCGAAGGTCGAGGCCGGCAAGCTCGATCTGGTCATGGCCGTGTTCGACCCGCGCCAGATGGTGACGGAATCGACGGCTGTGTTTGCCGAGCAGGCCAGGTCGAAGGGCTTGTCGCTGGCGGCGAGTTGGCGCGGTCCGGCCGGTCAGCGCTACCGCGCCGATCCGCTGCGTTTGCGCCAGATGATCAACAATCTGGTCAGTAATGCCATCAAGTTCACTGCCGCCGGTTTCGTTCGGCTTGAGGCGAACGAAGTCGAGCGCGACGACGGCCATGTGCTGCTCGAATTCGCGGTGACCGACAGTGGTATCGGTATCGCTGCAGAGAAGGAATCGCGTCTTTTCAAGCCATTTTCCCAGGCCGACAGTTCGACGACGCGCGAATATGGCGGTACCGGTCTGGGCCTTTCCATCGTCTACATGCTGGCCCGGTTGATGGGCGGCGATGTGGGTGTCGATAGCGAGNNCGCCAGTCCGGCGTCGGCGATGGCAGCGAGGCGGCGGCAATAGCCGGCAACGCCGGACTAGAGTCGCTGCCAGAGTCCGTCGCGGAAGACTTCCAGAGGCCGGTAATTGGCCTTGTAGGCCATCTTGCGGCTATCTTTTATCCAGTAACCAAGATAGAGATAAGGTACTGCCAGTTCGCGGCAGCGGTTGATCTGCCAGAGGATGGCGTAGCTGCCGAAGCTGGCACCGGGCACGTCCGGATCGTAAAAGGTATAGACCGACGACAGGCCGTCGTCGAGCACGTCGACGATGCTGACGATACGCAGGCGATCCTGCTGGCGAAATTCGATCAGGCGGCTGTCGACGTGGGACTGCAAGAGGAAATGCGCATACTGGTCGCGGCTGTCCTGGTCCATGCCGCCACCCTGGTGGCGCGCGCACTGGTAGCGTTGATAGAGCGCATAGTGCTCTTCGCGGAACACCAGCGGCCGTTCGGCGATGACCAGCTCCGTGCCGTGGGCAAGGGCGCGCCGCTGCGTCCTGTTGCTGCGGAAGTCGTCGACCACCACCCGCGCCGGCAGGCATTCGCGGCAGGCATCGCAATGCGGCCGGTAACTGAAGACGCCGCTGCGGCGAAAACCGACGCGCACCAGCTCGGCGTAGGTGGCGGCATCGATCAGGTGCGTCGGCGTCGCCACCTGGGAGCGTGCGACACGCCCCGGCAGGTACGAGCACCCGTACGGTGCCGTGGCGTAGAACTGCAGCAGCGGAAAGGCGGGCAGGTCGCGTGGTTTCATCGAAATGCCCCCGCGCCGGCGTCGGCGGGCCAGGCGCGCGCCGGCTCGTCGCCTACGACCAGTCGGTCGAGTTCGGCAACGAAGTCGCGGCGTGCAATGCTGCGGGCGCCAAGGGAGGCAAGGTGGGCGGTTTGCATCTGACAATCAATTATGCCGAAATTGCGCCCATGCAGGTATCGGCACAGGTGCGCGAGTGCAATCTTCGAGGCATCGCTACGCCGCGAAAACATCGACTCGCCGAAGAAAACCCTACCCAGTGCCGTGCCGTAAAGTCCGCCGACCAGTTCATTGTCCATGGCTACTTCGACGCTGTGGGCGTGGCCGAGTTCATGAAGACGGCAGTAGGCGGCGCGCATCTCGCGGGTGATCCAGGTGCCGGCCTGACCGGGGCGATCCATGGTGGCGCAGGCCTCGATGACCTCGGCGAAGCGCGTATCGAAGGTGACTTGATAGGGCTTATGCCGTAGTGTCCGCGCCAGCGAGCGGGTAATGCGCATTTCTTGCGGACGCAGCACCATGCGCGGATCGGGGCTCCACCAGAGTAT
>PMIF01000143.1 GCA_003157035.1 Rhodocyclaceae bacterium | reverse complement strand
GCATCGACCACCAGTAGCGCACCTTCGCAGGCCGACAGGGAGCGGCTGACCTCGTAGGAGAAGTCAACGTGTCCGGGGGTATCGATCAGATTCAGGTTGTAGCGCTTGCCATTGCGCGCCTGGTACCAAAGTGCCGCCGTCTGTGCCTTGATCGTGATCCCGCGCTCGCGCTCCAGATCCATGGAATCGAGAACCTGCTCTTCCATCTCACGATCCGACAGGCCACCGCACAGTTGGATAATGCGATCAGCGAGTGTCGATTTGCCGTGATCGATGTGGGCAATAATCGAGAAGTTTCGGATGTGATCCAAGGAATAAAAAAGGTGCCATTTCAGCACCTTGGGGGACCTTGCGGAAAGGCGGGATTCTAGCGGAAACGCGTTAGATATTCACGAACTTTCGCGTCGTCGAGGAAGTAGTGGCACAACTCCTGGCCGTCAGCTTCGAGCACCGGTACCCGTTCGTCGTAACGAGCCAGTGCCGCGGGTTCTGAGTCGACATCAACCACCGTCACTGCGAAGGAAAACTCGCCGCGCATCTGGTCGAGCGCGGCGAGCATGTCCTGGCAGAGATGGCAGTAGCTGCGGCTGTAGAGCATCAGCCGCACTTTGCGGTCACTTGTCAACGCTACCCTTGATAGTCACGAAAATCTGCGAATCACCGCGTCTGACCAACAGAGTCGTCGTCGCCTTGTCCAACTTGGCCAGCAGGGAGTTGAACTGCTCGGGATTCTTGACATCGGTCTGGCTGCCCTTGCTGATCACCGCCAGAACAATGTCGCCAGCGCGGAGATCGGCCCGCGCAGCCGCATCGCCGGCATCTTCGATCAGCACGCCGTGCTCGATTGCCAACTGCTTGCGCTGCTCGCCGGACAGTTCCGCGACGACCATGCCAAGTTTGTTGACCGTGGCCGACTCGCCGTCCTTCGAGCGCTTGCCACCAAGGCGCGCGACACTGTCGCCGCTCATTTCGCCGACGGCAATCGTCACCTCCCGCGCCGCACCCTTGTGCCAGATCTGCATGGCCACGCGCGCCCCTGGTTTGGTGCCGCCAACCAGGCGTTGTAGATCGGCCGATTGCGTCACGTTCTTGCCGTCGAATTTCAGGATCACATCGCCGACCTCAAGACCGGCCTTGTCCGCAGGCGACCCCTTCTCGACAGAGGCAACCAGCGCACCCTGCGGCTTGGCCAGGCCAAAGGAATCCGCCAGTTCCTTTGTGACCTCCTGGATCGCCACGCCGATCCGGCCACGGCTGATCTTGCCGGTGGTCCGCAGTTGGTTGGTAACGTCCATGGCGACGTCGATCGGGATGGCAAACGACAGCCCCATGTAGCCCCCCGATCGCGAGTAGATCTGCGAATTGATCCCGACCACCTCGCCGCGCATGTTGAACAACGGACCCCCTGAATTGCCCGGATTGATCGCGACATCCGTCTGGATGAAAGGAACAAAGGCGTCCTGCGGCAATGCGCGCCCCTTGGCGCTGACAATGCCTGCGGTCATCGAATTCTCCAAGCCGAACGGCGAGCCGATGGCCACCACCCATTCGCCAACCTTCAGCTTTACCGGGTCGCCGAGGCGAACCATTGGCAGGCCGCTGGCATCGATCTTCAACAGCGCCACATCGGTGCGCTTGTCAGCGCCGATCACCTTGGCTTTGAATTCACGCTTATCGGTCAATTTGACCAAGACCTCGTCGGCGCCATCGACCACATGGGCATTGGTCAGCAGATAGCCATCGCTACTGATGATGAAGCCGGATCCCAACGACTGGCTGCGGTATTCGTGCGGCGTCCCCGGCATTTGTCTGGGCATGAAGCGGCGAAAGAATTCGGCCGCCGGATCATCTTCGTCAAATGGCTGGGCATGGTTGAACGGCCGCGTCTTTAGTACTTGCGTCGTACTGATATTGACGACTGTCGGTCCCTGCTTTTCCGCCAGATCGGTGAAGTCAGGCAAATCCCTGGCCTGCGCCCAGGAAAGCGAAGACAAGAGCAGGAGCAAGGTTGCAATGGCAAAACGCTTCATGGTGGTCATTTCCTCTGCGACGTTGAATCGACAGTTTTGAGTCTCAGGCTCACGGCAGGTTCCCCGGCGATCGACAATCCCTGCCCGGCCTGGCGTGCCAGCGTCCAGCCGACGGTCAAGCCGACCACCAGGCCGGCCAGCGCGCCACCATCCCCACCGAGGTACAGACCGATTGCCGAGGCACCCAACGCCAGGATGAGCGGCAGCAGGTAGGTCAAGGCTGCGGCCTTCAATACGGCGCCCGATGCTATGCCAACCACCACGACGTCGCCGACCCGCGCATCAACGGTGTTCCTCAGGCGCTGTAGCGCCGGCTGCTGGGCAGTGATGCCGCAACTGCCGGAGTCCTCGCATTTCTCGCAATGCCGGACACAGGACCGCACCCAGATGTAGTCACCCTCGGCGCGGGCGACCAAGGCTTCAGTCTCGTTCACTTCTTCCTCAGTTCGATTCCTTCGGCAAACCGCTTCAGCGCCGGAGGCGGCACGTCGCCCATCACAACGAGCTGATAGTCACCGATGCGCCGCTTGTAGACGCCGATGGCTCCCATCGAAAACGCGTTGTCGGCGACCTTCTCCTGTCCGGAAGCCGGTTCGATGAACACGGACACCGCTGCCAAACCGTCGGAGAAGACCACCTGGGTCACTTCCGGCGCATCGGGCCGCATTTGTTGCTTGAGCCACGACAAGCGACGAAATCCCGGCAAGACGTGGAACTGCCATTGACCGTCGTCGCCACGGCTGTCGCTCGATTGCACGTTGAAGACCTGCCAGCCGCTGGTCTTGGACTCCAGATGCGATCTCAATGCATCCTGCTCGATCGGGCCGCCAATTCTCACTTCTGTGAACGCCACCATCTCGAGAGTCTCGCCGCGATCATTCAACAGGCCCTCTTTCAACAACAGGCCGCTTTGCGGGTCGAACCACAAGGTGTGTCCATACCGATTGTCATCCTTCGGCTCGATTACGATCGATTGGCAGTCGATACCTGCCACGCGCCCTGGGGGACCCTTGCGAACCTGATAGAACTCGGTGAGTCCGGCCATGGACTTGGGCAGCAAGGCCGGAAAGCTGCGGCGGTTGTTGCGATGAGCAATGATCAGCAACTTGCTCTCGGGCAGGAAGCAGCGAATCTCGTCGTTCTGACGGACGATTTCCCGCGGACTGCCATCGAGTACCTCCAGGCGCTCCGATTCGTTGTTGTTGTCGACCAAGTGGGCGATGCGTGAAGTCTCGCCACGGTTGCCATTTTGGTAAACGAAGACGCCGCTATAGGTCAACCGTTGGGCAGCGGAACTGATCTTTTGCAGCCATTGCAGGGCAGCGCCGGCATTCTCTTGAGCCAATGCTGGCATAGCCAAGACGCCGCCAGCGAGACAGACGGCGATTACCCGGCTCATTGGCCGCCCACCGCCGAAACAGTGCGGATGTGCCCGGCGGCACTGGACAGCTGGATGCTGGAAACGCTGGCTTGATGCGCTACCAGGTATTCCTGCATGTTGCCGCCGCTCACCTGCGGCGATATCGATCTGACTCGGGCAAGGTTGACAGCTTCAACGCCTACCGGCGCAGCCGATTCCGTGCGCGCGATCAGGGACGGTTCTGGCAGCCGCGGCGCTATGGCCAACCAGCCAACCACTGCGACGCCAGCCAATGAAGCTGCCAACGCCAGCAGCGGGCGCGTCGCGGCCTTCTGCCGGATCTTCGGCGCCAGCACGACGGGCCCCTCGGCGAGAGCCTGCATGACGCCGGGCAACAGGTCCCGATCGAGCGAACCCTCATTACGCATCGAATCGCCGATCAGTCGATACAACGACACGCTTTGGCGCAGATCTGCGTCGGTCCTCATCGCCGCCAGCAAGCCACCAATCTCGTGGACTTCCGCTTCACCGTCGACAAATGCTGAGAGTTCGTTCTTCATGTCACCATCTCCTATCCGGCCCGGTATCGAGCAGCGGTTTCAACTTTCCGGCAATGGCCTCGCGAGCCCGGAAAATGCGCGATCGCACTGTACCAATCGGACAATCCATCACTTGCGCAATTTCCTCATACGACAAGCCCTCGATTTCCCGCAAAGTCACCGCTGTCTTCAACTCTTCCGGCAACTCGTCCATCGCCGCATTGACGGTTGCCGCAATCTGCTTTGACATCAACAAGCGTTCCGGCGTGTCGGAGTCGTGCAGCAAATCATTCTCGCCATAGCCTTCGGCCTCGACATTGTCCATGTCCGTGGCCGTCGGCACTCGCCGCCCATGGGCAACGAGCCAATTCTTGGCAGTATTGACGCCGATGCGATAGAGCCACGTGTAGAAGGCACTATCACCGCGAAAACCCGTCAGCGACCGATACGCCTTGATGAAGGCTTCCTGCGCAACATCCTCGGCCTCGGCCGGATCCCTCACCAAACGTGATACAAGCCGCAGCAGTTTTCGCTGGTACTTCACCACCAGCAAACCAAAGGCCTGCTGATCGCCGGCTTGCACACGCTCAACGAGCGCTTGATCCGCTTCGCGGTCTCCCATGCGTAGATAGTTCCTCTGATGATCGCCGCCGCCGGACAGTACCGGAGACGGACGGCCCGGAAGTATATCCCATGCCATTTTCCGATCAGAGCACTCGGGATTCCACAAGGCGTCGTCATTCCGCCACTTCCAAAGACAGGAAAGCAGCCTAATAGTTCCGGAGTCCCCCGCCCGCAATGCTATATTCCGCAACGACATGGCGCACGACTTTCTCAAGACGTTCGACGTAGTGGTGCTTGGCAGCGGCCTTGCCGGCCAGTCGGTCGCGCTTCGCCTGGCGGACCATTGCCAGGTCGCCGTGATCACGAAGCGTTCCATTGAAGATTCGGCCACGGCCTGGGCGCAGGGCGGCATCGCAGCCGTACTCGACGATACCGACTCCGTCGAAGCACACATCAAGGACACATTCACTGCTGGCGCCGGATTGTGCGACCCGACGGCGACGCGATTCGTGGTCGAACACGGACGCGAGGCGATCGATTGGCTGATCGCACAGGGCGTGCCTTTTACGCGCGGCGGCTCTGGCTACCACCTGACACGCGAAGGCGGCCACAGCCACCGGCGTGTCATCCACGTCGCCGATGCCACCGGCGCCGCCGTGCAGCAAACACTCAATGAGAAGGTACGCGCGCACCCGAACATCACGGTGCTCGAGCGACACATCGTCGTCGACCTGATCACCGGCACAAAGCTCGGCCTCAAGACCAATCGCTGCTGGGGCGCCTACGTCCTCGACATCGACCACGACGAAGTCGTAACCGTCACCGCGCCCAACACCATTATCGCCACGGGCGGTGCCGGCAAGGTCTATCTCTACACGACCAATCCGGACACGGCAACCGGCGACGGCATCGCCATGGCCTGGCGCGCCGGCTGCCGCGTCGCCAACATGGAGTTCATTCAGTTCCACCCGACCTGCCTCTACCACCCGCACGCCAAGTCCTTCCTGATTACCGAAGCGATGCGCGGCGAGGGCGGNNGACGTGACGCATAAGGGCGAAGGCTTCCTGCGCACCCACTTCCCCAACATTCAGGCCCGTTGCCGTGAATTGGGCATCGATATCGCTCATCAACCCATCCCGGTAGTACCTGCAGCGCATTACACCTGCGGCGGCATTGTCGTGGACCTGGAAGCCCGGACCGACCTGCCGGGGCTCTATGCACTCGGTGAAGCCGCCTGCACCGGTCTCCATGGCGCCAACCGACTGGCGAGCAATTCGCTTCTGGAGTGTGTCGTATTCAGCGAGGCGGCGACCCGGGACATTCTCCGCCAGAAGCCGGTCAAGCCGCCAAAGATGCCCCGTTGGGACGATAGTCGAGTCAGCGATGCCGACGAGGAAATCGTCCTCTCGCACAACTGGGATGAACTGCGCCGCTTCATGTGGGACTATGTCGGTATCGTTCGTACCAGCAAACGTCTGGAACGCGCTCTGCACCGGATCAAACTGCTGGAGCGCGAGATCGACGAGTACTACGCGAACTTCCGCGTCGGCAACGACCTCATCGAGCTACGCAATCTGGTCTTGACGGCGCACCTGATCGTGCGCAGTGCCCAGCGGCGGAAAGAAAGCCGTGGCCTGCATTTCAGCCGCGATTACCCTGAGTTGCTGCCGGCGGCGCGCGATACCGTGCTCAAGCCGGGGCATTGACTGTCAGCCAGCGCAGCCACAGGCGAAGCTTTCGATGGCCGTTGCCGTCGAGTGAATCGAACGGCAGGCTGAGGGCGAGCCGGCGGCCGTCGACCTTGAGCCGCAGCACGACCAACCATGAATAAACAGTAGTGTCGGTTTCGACCATGGCTTCGCGGCAACCACCATCCCGTTCAACGAGAATCAAGCGGCCGTCGGCCTTGAGAACGATTTGCGCAGGCAGGCAAGGCCGCGACTGGCGCCAAAACGACACGGCGACAAGAATCCAGAGCGCAAGTTTGATCAGAGTCTCGAGTTCGGCAGCGGCAATTGCCACTGCCGCCAGCGCATGGGCTAGCCACTGGACCACCGTCAGCAGCCGCGAC
>PMIF01000200.1:7676-30337 GCA_003157035.1 Rhodocyclaceae bacterium | reverse complement strand
GGCGACCTCTATGTGTCGCTCGGTGAGCCACTCGACAACGGTGCCTGGGCGGTTCGCGTCTATCACAAGCCTTACGTGATCTGGATTTGGTTCGGCTGCCTGATGATGGCCTTCGGCGGGGTGCTTGCCGCCGCCGATCGCCGCTATCGCCTGCGGGTGAAATCCACTGCCACGCTTGTTGCCCAAGGTGCACCGTCATGAATCGTTTCTTGCTGCCGCTCGCCGTTTTCATCGTTCTGGTGGGCTTTCTCGCCGTCGGCTTGAATCTCGATCCGCGCGAAGTACCGTCGCCATTGATCGGCAAGCCGGCGCCGCTGTTCGACGTGCCGCAGCTCGAAGTGGCTGAGAAGACGTTCTCGCCTAAGGAGATGCTGGGCAAGGTCTGGTTGCTCAATGTCTGGGCTTCGTGGTGCGTTTCCTGCCGGGACGAGCATCCCATCCTGGTCGCCTACAGCAAGAAGGGCAACATGCCGCCGGTGATCGGCCTCGACTACAAGGACCAGCGTGCCGATGGTGCGCGCTGGCTGACCCAGTTCGGTAATCCCTACCAGTTATCGGCTTTTGATGCCGATGGCCGCGTCGGCATCGACTACGGTGTCTATGGCGTGCCCGAGACGTATCTGATCGACAAGGCGGGCGTTATCCGCTACAAGCAGATCGGTCCGATCACGCCGGAGGTGATGGAGAAGAAGATCCTGCCGATGGCGCGGGAGCTCGACAAGTGAAGTCCATCGCGGTAATTTTGCTCGGTCTGCTGCTGGCGACAATCGTTTCGGCCAAGGATGCGGCGCCGCTGGCCGAGGATCCCGTGGTGGAACAGCGCATGATCCACATCACCGAAGAATTGCGCTGCCTGGTCTGCCAGAACGAGTCACTAGCGGGCTCGCACGCCGACTTGGCCGAGGACTTGCGCCGGGAGGTGCGGGGGTTGATCCGCGAGGGTAAGAGCGACGACGAGGTCAAGGAGTTTCTGGTCAGCCGCTACGGTGACTTCGTTCTCTACCGGCCGCCGATGAAGGCGACGACCGCGCTGTTGTGGCTTGGCCCCTTCGTTCTGGCCATCGTTGGCTTGATCGCCCTGATTCTCTATTTGCGTCGCCGCTCGCTGTCGGTTGTCGACGCCGTGCTCAACGACGAGGACAAGCAGCGCGCCGAAGCGCTGCTGAAGGAAAATCAATGACGTCATTCCTGCTTGCCGGCGGCGCCTTGCTTGTCGTCACCCTGGCCCTGCTTGCCCGCCCGTGGTGGTGGCGGCGCGACTCGACAGCGGCGTCGCGACAGGCCTTGAACACCGCCATTTACCGCGATCAACTGGCCGAACTGGATAGCGACCGTGCCGCCGGACAGTTGCCGGAGGCCGATTTCGAACTGGCCAGGAGCGAAATCCAGCGCCGTCTGATCGACGATAGCGGCGACGCGGATGCTCCGCTGGTGGGGCGCGCCGCTTCCCGCTGGACGCTGGTCGCTCTCGCGGTCGCCTTGCCGGTTGCCGCAATTGGGCTTTACGCTCTGCTCGGCAATCCTGCCGGGCTTGATCCCATGGCCCGCCGGGACATTACTCGTGCCGACGTCGACCGCATGGTGATCACGCTGGCGGCCAAACTGGAGAAGGAACCGGACAACCTGCAGGGTTGGGTGATGCTGGCGCGTTCCTACAAGGCTCTGCATCGGCCGGAGGAAGCCAAGCGCGCCTATGACAAGGCCTGGTCGCTGGTCGAGACCGATGCCCAGCTCCTTTCGGACTATGCCGACCTGTTGGCCTCGAGCAACGGCGGCGACCTTACCGGGCGACCGGAGGAACTCGTCAATAAGGCGTTGAAGATCGATCCCGACCATATGCAATCGCTTTGGCTGGCCGGCACTGCTGCCTTCAATCGTAGCGACTTCGGTCTCGCGGCGACGCACTGGGATCGCGCTCTCAAGCAGCTGCCGCCGGATTCCGATGACGCCAAGATGCTTGCCAACATCATCGCCGAGGCACGTCAGAAGGACCATGACGCCAAACCGGGCAAAGGACGCCAGCGCTGAGTCAAGTGCCGCTGGTTGATACGATTCCTCGCCGCCTGAGGCGGTAATTTTCACACGGGCAATTCCTGGCCGGAGACTAGAATTCCGGTCATGACAGACCCTCGCATCGGTCGCTTCGAAGTGCGGCGTGAACTGGGCCGTGGGGCTCAGAGCGTCGTCTATCTTGCTTGGGATCCACAGTTGCAGCGGGAAGTGGCGATCAAGACCCTGCATTTCGCCCATGCCGACCCGGAGCAGGACACACGCCTGTTGGCCGAAGCGCGAACTGTCGGTCGTTTGCGTCACGCCAATGTGGTGCCGATCTTCGACGCCGGCGAGCAGGACGGCGATCTCTATCTGGTCTTCGAGTACGTACCGGGCTGCAGCCTGTACGAGGCACTGGCCCGTGATGGCGCCATGCCGAGCGCCAAGGCCGCCGATTTGATGCGCCAGGTGCTCGATGCACTGGTCCAGGCGCATGCCCTGGGCATCATCCATCGCGACTTGAAGCCCTCGAACATCCTGCTCGACGAGCAAGGGATGCCGCGGGTAATGGATTTCGGCATTGCGTCCACCGTGATCGAGAGCAGTCCGCAGCGGAGTAGCGGCTTGGCCGGCACGCCGGCCTATATGGCTCCGGAGTACATCAACGACCGCGTGGTCAATGAACGCAACGACATCTTTGCCGCCGGATTGATCCTGCTCGAAATCCTCACTGGCAAGCGTGTCTTTCAAGGCGGTGGCGCGATTTCCGTAATGGCGCGGATTGCCAGCGAGAACGTAATGATCCCGCGCGATGCCAACATCGACGACCGTCTGGCGGCGATCGTCCTGCGTGCGTGCAGCCGCGACCCGCAATCGCGTTTCGCCTCGGCGGCGGACATGCGCCAGGCACTGGCCGATTTTCTCGGTGTCGGCGCCGAGGGCGAAGCCGGGGCCAGCGCCCAAGGCACGCTCGACTTTCTGCTTCGCCGCATGCGCCACAAGTCCGATTTTCCGGCTTTGTCGGATTCGGTGGCGGCGATCAACAAGCTCACCCAGTCCGATCGCGAGAGCATCAATAGCCTGGCTAATTCGCTGCTCAAGGACTACGCCCTGACCAACAAGATTCTTCGGCTGGTCAACTCCGCCTATTACCGGCAGGCGGGCGGCGGCAGCATCAGCACGGTATCGCGGGCCGTGATCGTCCTCGGCTTCGACACCATCCGCAACATCGCCATCACCGTGCTGCTCTTCGAGCATTTGCAGGACAAAGCCAATGCGCGTGAGCTGAAGGAAGCCTTTCTGCGCGCCAACCTTGCCGGCATCCTGGCCCGGGACGTGGCGGCGAGGTTGTTGCCGCGCGACGGCGAAGAAGCCTTCATCTGCGCCTTGTTCCACAACCTCGGGCAACTGCTGGCACAGTATTACTTCCCGGAGGAAATCGAGGAGGTGCGCAAGTTGATGCAGGCCATGGGCCTGAGCGAGTCGGCGGCGGCGATGCGCGTGCTGGGCATTTCGTTCGAGGATCTGGGCACCGGCATCGCCCGTACCTGGGGTTTTCCCGGCGGTATCGTCAATAGCATGCGGCGATTGCCGGCCGGAACGCTGCACAAGCCCGCCGGGCGTGACGAGACGCTGCGGCTGTTGGCCGGTTTCGCCAATGAATTCTGCGAGTCGATTGCCGCCAGTGCGGCGGACGCGCAAGGCAAGATGATGCATTTGGTCAGCGATCGCTTCGGCGCCAGTTTGCAGGCGAGCGAACAGCAACTGCAGCGAACNNGTCGAGCCCTCGGTCGACGCTTCGCTGACCAGCACTCTGCTCGAAAGCGCGCCGGCCGCGATCGAAGCCGACGAACCGGCAAATGCAGCCGCTGTCGTCCCGGACGATGCTCAGGCAATCTTGGCTGCAGGCATCCAGGACATCAGCAATTCGCTGGTCGAGGATGCTTCGCTCAACGACATCCTGCGCATTACGCTGGAGACCATGTATCGCGCCATGGGCTTCCAGCGGGTGCTGCTCTGCCTGCGCGACCGCAAGACCGAGACCATGGCCGGACGCTTTGGCTTCGGTGCCGACATCGACGAACTGATGCGCAAGTTCCGCTTTCCGCTCTGCTATGCCGCAGACGTGTTCCACTTGGCGACCGGCAAAGGCGCTGACATCATCATTGCCGACATTGACGATCCCAAGATCGCCGACCGGGTGCCCGCCTGGTATCGTGGCCTGACAATCAGCCGGACCTTTGTGCTGTTTCCCCTCAACATCAAGGGTGCCCCGGTGGCGCTGATTTACTGCGACAAGGAGCGCGCGCAGTCGATCGTCATTCCGGAGAAGGAGCTGGCGCTCCTCAAGACCCTGCGCAATCAGGCGCTGCTGGCGATCAAGCAATCGCTGTAGCGGTATTTTTTTGCAGTAGCATAACGGCAATAATTCAACCATCAAGTTGGAGACCCAAATGAGACTCAGGCTAATGATTTCCTTGCTGACCCTGGCGGCGGGCCTGGCCTCGCCGGCCTGGGCAAAGAACATCGCCTTGCTGATCGGCAATTCGAACTACTCGGTGGGGCAGTTGAGCAACCCCGCCAACGACGCCAATGACTTGGCCAATACCCTGCGCTCGATCGGCTTCGAAACCATCGTCCGCTTGAACGTCGACGGTGACGGCATGCGCAGCTCCATCCGTGACTTTGGCGACAAGTTGCGCAACAACGACGGCATTGGCATGTTCTTCTTTGCCGGCCATGGCGTCCAGGTCAACGGTGAGAACTACCTGTTACCCGTGGCGGTGCCGCTGCGCAGCGAGCAGGATGTCGAAAAATACGGCGTCCAGGCCAACATGGTGCTGCGCTACATGGAAGACTCGAAGAATCGCGTCAACGTGGTGGTCCTCGATGCCTGCCGCAACAATCCCTTCATCAAGACGCGTTCGATGAAGACCCGTGGCCTGGCACCCATGGATGCTCCCTCCGGATCGCTGGTGGCCTTCTCGACCGCGCCGGGTACCGAGGCTTCGGATGGTTCGGGGCGCAACGGCTTGTACACCAAGCACCTGATGGCCAATATGAAGGTCCCCGGTTTGACCGTGGAGCAGGTTTTCAAGCGTACGCGTGAGGGTGTCGAGGGCGAATCCGAGAAGGATATGGGGCAGAGGCAATCGCCGCGCGAGGAGAGCAGCCTCAAGGGCGGTGATATGTATTTCGTGCCGCCGGTGGCCAAGAAGGACAGCGGTGCCAGTCCCGAGGAAGTGGAACTGGCGTACTGGAATTCGATCGCCAACAGTACCAATCCGGCCGATTTCGACACTTATCTGGCGCAGTATCCGCACGGCAAGTTCGCTGATTTGGCGAAGAATCGTTTGGCCTCGACGCGCAGCCAAAATGTCGCCCGCACGGATTCGCGTGCCGTGGACGACAGTCCGCGCCCGAACTACTACCCAGGGCCGGATACGGTAGCGCCGCCACCGCCGCCGCCGCAACGCATCGCCATGGGGCGCCCGGGCGCCACCACCAGCAGCAACGGTTTCAGCTTCTCCCAGGGCGAGGGTACGGTGAAAGCGATTGAGTTTCTCTCCCTGCCCTGTCGCGACATGCTGCACAACAAGCGGGTACGGCTTGAGATGAACGGTCGTGGCAATGCCGGCGCGCCACTGCGCCAAGCGATGGTGAACAAGCTGCAATCGATCGGTGTCAAGGTGGCTTCGGCGGACAAGAGCGATCTGGTGATCCGCGGCGTCATCGAGACAGTTGGCGGTGTCAACCGCGCGATCGGGGTCAACGAGGTCGACATGCAGGCCGATTTCACCTTGTTGTCGGCCGGCGGCAAGACCTTGTCGACGGTATCGACTTCGGGCGGTGCCTACGCTGACCGCAACAAGCGCGCGGCGGTCGCCGACGTCTGGGACGAGAAGAGCGAAGAGATCGTCGGCAAGCTCTTCCAGGACTACTGCGCCACTCACTGACCATTGACTGAATGAACAAGGCCTTCGTCAAGGAAAGCGACGATGACGACGAGGAAGCGGTCGATGCGGCTCCCTCGTTGCCGGCCGGGACGAAGAACTACATGACCACCATCGGCTATGGTCGCTTGCGCGGCGAATTGGCGCATCTGGTCAAGGTGGAGCGGCCGAACCTGGTGCAGGTGGTTGCCTGGGCGGCGAGCAACGGCGATCGTTCGGAAAACGGCGACTACATCTACGGCAAGAAGCGCCTGCGCGAGATCGACAAGCGCATTCGCTATCTGACCAAGCGTGTCGAAGGCGCCATTGTGGTCGATCCGAGCGATCAGGAGAATGTCGAGCAGGTTTTTTTCGGTGCCAGGGTGACTCTCAGTGGCGATGACGGCGACCTGACCTACCAGATCGTCGGCGTGGATGAGGCCGATGCCGGATGCGGCCTGATCAGCTGGTTGTCGCCATTGGCGCGGGCGCTGATGCGGGCGCGTATCGGTGATCTTGTGCGTTTTCAAAGCCCGGCCGGCTGGCGGGAACTCGAAGTTCTGGCGATCGAGTATCGCTCTGGTTCATGACCGAACCGATGCCGACTGGCAGCCGCGGCAGCGAGCAGGAACTGCTCCAGGCACTCCAGGAGAGTGAGTCACGCTTTCGCGCCATCTTCGACAGTGTCCATGAAGGGATTTTCATTCACGACATCGACACGGGCGCTATTTTGGCCACCAATCAACGTGCCCGTGAAATGTTCGCCATGAGCGATCAGGAACTCAAGGCAGTCGGCATCGCTGCCTTGAGCGAGGGAGTTCCACCCTACACGCAGGCCGATGCCGCCTACTGGATGATGCGGGCGGCCAGCGGCGAGCCGCAGAGTTTCGAATGGCATGCCAGGGACGGCCGCGGGCGCCTGTTCTGGGTTGAACTGACCATGCGCAAGGCGCTGCTTGGCCGCCAGGAGCGTCTGTTGGCAGTTGTGCGCGATATTTCCCGACGCAAGGTGCAGGAAGACGAGTTGCGGCAGAATCTCGAGCATCAGGTGCAGATGAACCGCAGACTCGAAGAAGCGCAGAACCAGTTGTTGCAATCGGAAAAGATGGCGTCGATCGGTCAGTTGGCGGCGGGTGTCGCCCATGAACTGAACAATCCGATCAGCTTTGTTCATTCCAATATGGGCAGTCTGGAGGCCTACGTCCGGACACTGTTCGAGATCATCGAGGCGAGCAGGTTGGCGGACGGCAGCGCGGAAGTCGAGCGGCTCAAGAAGGCCAAGGATTACGATTACATTCGCCAGGACATCATCCAGTTACTCGGCGAGTCGCGCGACGGCCTCGAGCGCGTGCGCAAGATTGTCGGTGACTTGAAGAATTTTTCCCGTGTTGACAATGCCGACTGGCAGTGGGCGGATCTGCACAAGGGGATCGACTCGACCCTCAACATCGTTTGGAACGAGCTTAAGTACAAGTGTACGGTCAGCAAACAATACGCAGATTTACCCGAGGTCTATTGCCTGCCGTCCCAACTCAATCAGGTATTCATGAACCTGCTGGTCAATGCCGCCCAGGCCATCGAAGAGCGCGGCAACATCACGATTCGGACCGGCCGTCAGGGCGACAAGGAGGTCTGGGTGGAAGTGGCCGATACCGGCAAGGGCATTGCGCCCGAGAATCTGAACCGGGTCTTCGAGCCTTTTTTCACCACCAAGGCGGTGGGGCAGGGCACTGGCCTTGGGCTGTCCCTTTCCTATGGCATCGTCGTCAAACACCAGGGGCGCATTGCGGTGGCTAGCGAAGTCGGCAAGGGCTCGACTTTTCGGCTCACCATTCCGATTCATCCGGACCTTGAAAATTCTGCGGCCTCCCCCAAGTAACGCTGTTGTTTCAATCGGGAGGACCCCATGACCGTAACCAGCACCGCCAGCCGTGAGACGCTTGGTTTCCAGGCTGAAGTGAAGCAATTGCTTCAATTGATGATCCACTCGCTGTACTCTAACCGGGAAATTTTCCTGCGCGAACTGATCTCCAACGCCTCCGACGCCTGCGACAAGCTGCGCTTCGAGTCGCTGCACAACGCCGGCCTGCTCGAAGGGGGTGGTGACTTCAGGATCGACATCGCCTTCGACGCAGCCGCGCGCACGATTACCGTCACCGACAACGGCGTTGGCATGAATCGTGACGAAGTGGTGAGCCACCTGGGCACGATTGCCAAGTCGGGAACGCGCGAGTTCTTCTCTCAGCTTTCGGGCGACCAGCAGAAGGACGCGCATTTGATCGGCCAGTTCGGCGTCGGTTTCTACTCCTCGTTCATTGTTGCCGACAAGGTGACCGTGCGTACCCGCCGTGCCGGCGAGGCGGCCGGTCAGGGTGTCGAATGGATCTCCGACGGCGGCGGCGAGTTCACCGTCGAGATGATCGAACGCGCCCAGCGCGGCACCGAGATCACCCTGCATCTGCGCGAGGGCGAGGACGATCTGCTGTCCGGCTGGAAGCTTCGCCAGATCATCCGCAAGTACTCCGACCATATCGTTCAGCCCATCGTGATGAAGAAGGAGGAGTGGCAGGAGGGCAAACAGCAAGTCACGAATGAGGACGAGACCGTCAATCAGGCTTCCGCCATGTGGGCCCGGGCGAAGAACGAGATCACGGAAGAGCAATACAAGGAGTTCTACAAGCACGTCAGCCACGACTTCGACGAACCGCTGGCCTGGGCGCATGCCCGCGTCGAGGGCAAGAGCGAATATACCCAGCTGCTCTATATTCCGGCGCGCGCGCCCTTCGATCTTTGGGACCGCGAAAAGCGCCACGGCATCAAGCTCTATGTGCGCCGCGTGTTCATCATGGATGACGCCGAGCAACTGCTGCCGAACTATCTCCGGTTTGTCCGCGGCGTTGTCGATTCAGCCGACCTGCCGCTCAACGTGTCGCGCGAGATTCTTCAGGAATCGAAGGACATCGAGGCCATTCGCAAGGGTTGTACGGCCAAGGTGCTCGGCCT
Source organism: Rhodocyclaceae bacterium (assembly GCA_003157035.1). Lineage (GTDB taxonomy): Bacteria > Pseudomonadota > Gammaproteobacteria > Burkholderiales > Rhodocyclaceae > Fen-999. Next base: position 21,410 of record PMIF01000200.1, on the reverse strand, counting down.
GCTCGACGACATGGCCGAGAACAGGAAAGAGGACTACGCGAAGTTCTGGGGCGAGTTCGGTCGCGTGCTCAAGGAAGGTGTCGGTGAGGATCACGCCAACAAGGACAAGATCGCCAAGTTGCTGCGTTTTGCCACCACCCAGGCTGATACGACAGATCAGACGGTCGGCCTGGCCGACTACGTGGCGCGCATGAAGGCAGGCCAGGACAAGGTCTACTATGTGACCGCCGAGACCTTCAATGCGGCCAAGAACAGCCCTCACCTGGAGATTTTCCGCAAGAAGGGCATCGAGGTGCTGCTGCTGACCGATCGCGTCGACGAGTGGGTGGTGTCACATCTCACCGAGTTCGACGGCAAGGAACTCGTGTCGGTGGCCAAGGGCGGCCTCGATCTGGGCAGCCTGGAGGACGAAGCCGAGAAGAAGGAGCAGGAGACCGCTGCCGGCGAGTTCAAGGAGCTGACCGAGAAGATCGCCACGAGTCTAGGGGAGCGCGTCAAGGAAGTGCGTGTCACCCATCGCTTGACCGACAGTCCGGCCTGCCTCGTCTCCGACGAGCACGACATGAGCGGCAACCTTGCCCGTATCCTCAAGGCGGCCGGGCAACAGGCGCCGGACACGAAACCGATCCTGGAAATCAATCCGCGGCACCCGGTGGTGCTGCGGCTGAAATACGAGGACAAAAAGTTCGATGACTGGGCGGCGGTACTGTTTGATCAGGCCCTGCTCGCCGAGGGCGGCCAGCTCGACGATCCGGCTACCTTCGTGCGGCGGATCAATGATCTGATGCTGGCGATGTCGCTGTCGGGTTCCTGACCTGGCCGAGAGGGCTTACGGTTTGAGGCCGGGTTGCGCCTCCATGCACTGCCGGTGGGCGACGCCGATCTTGTCCTTGCAAGCATCGCGAGCGGTTTGCAAGGACTTGCAGCGCCCCGGGTTCATCGACTTGCCGCAATCGGGTGGCGGCATCTGGTCCTGAACGCAGCGCCGCCGCTCGGCACCACGCTTGTCGTGGCAGGCGGCGCGCGCCTTCTGGCGCGCTTCGCAGCGCTCGGGGTTGCGGGACTTGGTGCAATCGACGGTGCCCTGGGCGAGTGCCAGGGGTGAAAAGGCCAGCGCCGCGAGCATCGCCAGCAGGATTCGGGGTTTCATGATCATTGCTCCATGAACAAGAGCGCGAATGATAATCCAAGGCTGGTGCGTTGGCAGTCGTCGGCCGTTGCGCACTAGAATGGCCTCTTGCGCTGCCGGACGTTTCCGGTCGAGCGGAAAGGACGCAATGGGCAAGCATAGCGAAACGCATCATGGTGGCGAACGTCGTTTGACTTTGGCCGAAGTGACCGATGCGCTGGTCGCCGACGGTCTGGTCGCTGCCGAGGTGGCAGACAAGTTCAAGCAGGAACGGCGCTTTTTCCGCGGCGACATGCATCCGCTGATCGTGCTCGCCGAGCAGCGTTGGAAATCGCTCAAGCTGCCGCATCGAACGCTTGATCTCGATGTCCTGACCCAGTGGCTGGCCGACTGGGTGCATCTCGATTACCTGCACATCGATCCGCTGAAAATCAATTTTGCCGCGGTGACCGAAGTGATGTCGAATGCCTATGCTTCGCGCTTTCACATCCTGCCCGTGGAAGTGAAGAGCCATGAAGTGGTGGTCGCCACTGCCGAGCCGTTCCAGCGGGCTTGGGAAGCGGAGCTGGAACCGATCCTGCGCAAGAGCATCCGGCGCGTGATCGCCAATCCGGCGGATATTTCGCGCTATCAAATCGAGTTCTACAACCTCGCCAAGTCGGTGAAGAAGGCGCTGGCTCGCGGCGATGTCGCCGGCAGTGGCGTCTCGAACTTCGAGCAGCTCGTTGAACTCGGCCGGGCCAAGGGCCAGCTCGACGCCAACGACCAGCACGTCGTGTTGATTGTCGACTGGCTGTGGCAGTATGCGTTCGAGCAGCGGGCGTCCGACATTCATGTCGAGCCGCGCCGCGACCTCGGCATCGTCCGCTTTCGCATTGATGGCGTGCTGCACCAGGTGTACCAGATCCCGATGCCGGTGCTCAATGCCATGACCAGCCGGATCAAGATCCTTGGCCGCATGGACGTCGTCGAGAAGCGCCGGCCGCAGGATGGCCGCATCAAGACGCGTACTCCCGACGGCCAGGAAATCGAACTGCGCTTGTCGACGCTGCCGACGGCCTTCGGCGAGAAATTGGTGATGCGCATCTTTGATCCCGAGGTGCTGGTGCGCGACTTTGCCGAACTCGGTTTTTCGACCGAAGACATTGTCCGCTGGCAACAGATGACTGCGCACCCGAATGGCATCATCCTGGTCACCGGGCCGACCGGTTCGGGCAAGACGACGACGCTCTATTCGACGCTGAAGCTCTTGGCGACGCCGGAAGTCAACGTCTGCACCCTGGAGGAACCGATCGAGATGATCGAGCCCAGCCTGAATCAGGTACAGGTGGTCAGCGACATTGGCGTCACGTTCGCCGAGGGCATCCGCGCTCTGATGCGTCAGGATCCGGACATCATCATGGTCGGCGAGGTTCGTGACCTGGAGACGGCGGAAATGGCCATCCAGGCGGCCCTGACCGGACACTTGGTACTGACTACGCTGCATACCAACGACGCGCCGACGGCGATTACCCGTCTACTCGACTTGGGCGTGCCGCCCTATCTGTTGCAAGCAACACTGCTCGGCGTAATGGCACAACGCCTGGTGCGCACGCTTTGTCCGAAATGCAAGGTCGAGGGAGCGATGCGCGCCGAGGACGAGGAGGGCTGGGCCGCCATGGTCGCGCCCTGGAAATCGAGCAAGCCCAAGCACCTGCATCATCCTGGGGGCTGCCTGGAATGCCGGATGACCGGGTACCAGGGGCGCATGGGTCTCTACGAGATCATGCCGATGTCGGCCGAGTTGCGCCGCCTGATCAGCCTGCGTGCCGATCTGGCGCAGATGCGGGAGCAGGCGACGCGGGATGGCATGATGCCCTTGCGGATATCCGGCGCCAAGAAGGTGGCGGCGGGACTGACCACGATTGAAGAAGTGCTCAAGGTGGCACCGCCAGTTCAGGGAGGCTGAGTTTGGGCGATAATTGCGCTGGCGGACAATTGCTCGCCGGCGTCTGGGAGACAACAAAATGGCAGTCGAATTGTTCAACAATGGCAAGCATATCTGCCTTGCCTTCTACGACCTGGTGGACGAGGAACATGACCATGCCGTCCAGTGCAACCAGTTCCTGATCGCCGATCATGGTCACGGTGCCCTGGTCGATCCGGGCGGCAACTTGACCTATAACTCGCTGCTCATGGCCATGCAGCGGTATTTCCCCTCCAAGGAACTGCAATACTTCCTGGCCTCGCATGCGGATCCCGACATTATCGCCTCAGTGAACAAGTGGTTCGTCGCTTCGCCGTGCAAGGTGATGATTTCCCAACTGTGGACGCGTTTCGTGCCGCATTTCACCACCGGGCGTGATATCGAGGGCCGCATCGTTGGCATTCCCGACCAGGGCATGAACATTCCGCTAGGCGATATGGCGATCAAGGCCGTGCCGGCGCATTTCATGCATTCCGAGGGTAACTTTCAGTACTACGACCCGGTAGCCAAGATTCTGTTTTCGGGTGACCTGGGTGTTTCGCTGGTCGATCACACAGTGGCTGCCGAACCTGTCACGGATTTCGCGGCCCATATCCCGAAGATGGAAGGTTTCCATCGCCGTTACATGATTTCCGGCAAGATCATGCGCTATTGGGCGAACATGATTCGTGGCCTCGATATCGACATGATCGTGCCCCAGCACGGCCAGCGCTTCATCGGCAAGGATATGTGCAACAAGTTGATCGACTGGATCGAAGGCCTGGAATGCGGCATTGACCTGGTCACCCAGGACACCTACCGCTTGCCTTAAGTCTGGTTCGGATTGCCTGCCGCGCGGCCCAGGCAGGCAAGATAGGCCTCGGCATCGAGCGGTTTCTGCTCGCGATTGGCACGCCATAGGGTTTCCCCCAAGCATTCGAGAATGACATGGATCGCGGCGTGCCGATCGCCGTGATTGCGTGCCATCAACTGGGAAAAGCGCGTCGCGATGCCAAAGGGCTGGTCGATCGACAACTGCTCTTCAATCGCCAGGTGCAGGGACAGGTGCAAGAAGGGATTGGTCTCACCCGCAATGGGCGTCCACTCGCGCTCCAGCGCCTCGTCGCCGCTTTCCAGCAGCGCGTGATACTCGGGGTGCAATTGCGCCACGTCGGCGGCGAGAGTCTCCAATGCCGACGCCGGCAGTCCGGAACGGCGTTTTTGCCAGGCCTCGATGACGAAGCGGCGGACGTCCGTTCGGCTAGGTGTGAACACAATCGATCAGCGTCATGACGGCGCTGTAGCTAAGGAAAGTCGACTTGCCGGCGACGGGCCCGATTTCGCCAGCACCATAGGCACCAAGTATCGGTATCGCTGGAAAGCGTTCGCGCAGGCAGGCCAGATCACGGTCCGCCGAGCCGAAGAAATACGGTCCGCGGCCGATGCAGGAAAACATCAGGGCAAAATCAGGTTCATGGATGAGGGCATCGAGTTCGGCGACCGCCTCAATGCTGTCACTTTCGGCGACCGCCGGCTGGCGCAGTGTCCAGAACAGACGATCGCCGACATCGAGCGGCAACGCCAGCGTCAGCGATTGTTCGTCATGGCTGATGCCGATGATCGGCACCAGATGATAACGACCTTCCTTGAGCGCTCGGCCCGGATCGGCGGTGCTATCGGTGACGGCGGCGAACAATTGCGAGAACGGCGGCCACGGACTGAGCGGCGAATTTGGCGGCAGGCCAGCCAGCAGGGTTGCCATCGCCGGTCGGTTGTCGACGGAAAATATGTCATAGCCGTCGGTGCCGGTAACGGCCATGACGTCGGACAATACTTTCAGGCCGCGCGACACTCGCGTTGCCGTCCGCGCATGGGAAAACGACAAGGCGCAGTTGCCATCGCCGATAATTCGGCCGTGGCTCCATACCCGGGCCGGCAGATCACCTTCGCCGTCGGCGCAATACATGCCGAAGCGAACGGCGGCGTCGATTTCGGCAAGGTGCTGCGCCGCAGTGGCAGTCGCGAGGGTGAGCACCCCGCCGACGGCCGTGGCGGCCACCAGGCCGGTATCGCCGCACAGTACCAGTGCCGCAGCGGCTGGCGCGTCGAGGCTCCATTCACTTTCCGTAAACACACCGGCGGCGGTACAGCCGGCCACTTGCACGCAATGGGCCACGCGAGCGGCGGTGCTGACTGCCAGCTGGGTATTGCGGCCGAAGTGCGGGGTCAGGAGCAGGAGAATACTGCCGGCAATCGAGCTCTCAGCCTTCGCAAGTGCTTGTTCGACGGCGGCAGCCACCAGATCGGCAGTTGGCCGTTCGCCGCTGGCGAAGCCAGTGGCTACGCTGCGGGCGTCTTTTCTGGATAGGCGCAGAGATCGCAGATCAGGCAACGGTGGCACTCCGGTTTACGTGCCTTGCAGATGTAGCGTCCATGCAATATCAGCCAATGATGCGCGTGGAGTCGGTATTCGGTCGGCACACATTTTACCAGCTTGCTCTCGACTGTCCGGACATCCTTGCCCGGCGCCAGGCCGGTTCGATTGGCGAGGCGGAAAATGTGGGTATCGACGGCAATGGTCGGTTGGTCGAAAACGATGTTGAGAATGACGTTGGCGGTCTTGCGCCCGACGCCGGGCAAGGCTTCGAGGGCCGTGCGATCGTGCGGAACCTCGCCGCCGTGGTTTTCGATCAGCAGACGTGACATGGCCACGACGTTCTTGGCCTTGGTCCGGTAGAGGCCGATGGAGCGAATATATCCAGCCACACCGACCTCGCCGAGCGCGGCGATGGCTGCCGGTGTCGGCGCGACCTGAAACAGCGGTCCGGTGGCCCGGTTGACGCCCTTGTCGGTGGCCTGCGCCGAGAGAATCACTGCTACCAGCAGCTGGTAGGGCGTCGCGTGGGTGAGTTCGCTGCGCGGTGCCGGATTCGCCTGCGCCAGGCGCTCGAAGAGTCGTCGGATATCGGCGGCACGCATGGTCACAAGTCTACCCGGTCCACACGATTTCCACTGACTATCCACAGCTTGTTCTATCGCCAGGGGTGGCGCAAGTGAGTAGACTCTGCGCTGCGAAGGAGACCCTTGATGGCGCGCTTGCTCAATGTCCTTGTCGCCGGTGACCCCCAGGTCGCGGCGCTGAAGTTGCCACCGCATTCGATTGAGGCGGAGCAATCGCTGATCGGCGGTTTGCTGCTGGATAATTCGGCCTGGGATCGGATCGGCGACATTGTCGGCCAGAGCGACTTTTATCGCGACGACCATCGGAGGATTTTCGCCCACATCCGCAAGTTAATTGAAATGGCTCGGCCGGCGGATGTGGTGACGGTGTTCGAGTCGATCGAAAAATCGAACGAGGTCGATCAGACCGGCGGCATGGCCTATCTCGGCGAAATCGCCAACGCCACGCCGTCCGCTGCCAACATCCGCCGTTATGCCGAGATCGTCCATGAGCGCGCAGTGCTGCGCAAGCTGGTCACGGTCGGCGACGAAATTGCCGCCAGCGCACTTAACCCGGCCGGGCGCGACACCAAAGACCTGCTCGACGAAGCTGAACGGAAGGTGTTCGAGATTGCGGAAGCCGGCGCCAAGACGACCCAGGGCTTCGAGGCCATCACGCCGCTGCTCGGTCAGGTGGTCGATCGCATTCAGCAACTGTACGAGCGCGATAATCCTTCGGAAATCACCGGCGTTCCCACCGGCTTCTACAAGCTCGACGAGATGACCTCGGGGTTGCACCCGGGCGACATGATTGTCGTCGCTGGTCGGCCATCCATGGGCAAGACCGCTTTCGCACTCAACATCGCCGAACACGTGGGTGTCGAAATGCGCTTGCCGGTGGCCATTTTCAGCCTGGAAATGTCCGGGCCGCAGATCGCCATGCGTATGCTTTCGTCGCTCGGCCGCCTCGACCAGCAGAAGACGCGTACCGGCAAGTTGTCAGACGACGATTGGGACAAGATGACCGTGGCGCTAGGCAAGCTGCACGACGCACCGATCCACATCGACGAAACCGGTGCCATCAACGCCACCGATCTCAGGGCCCGTGCCCGCCGCTTGCACCGGCAGTGCGGCAAGCTCGGCCTGATCGTCATCGACTATATACAACTGATGACGTCGACCAAGGACAACGAAAATCGCGCGACCGAGATCTCTGAGATCTCCCGTTCGATCAAGGCATTGGCCAAGGAATTGCAAGTGCCGATCATCGCCCTCTCGCAGCTGTCCCGCAAGGTCGAAGAACGCACTGACAAGCGGCCCTTGATGAGTGACCTGCGCGAATCCGGCGCCATCGANNATCGAGCAGGACGCCGACATCATCATGATGATGTATCGCGACGAGTACTACAACAAGGATTCGAAAGACCCAGGGGTGGCCGAGGTCAATATCGTCAAGCACCGCAATGGTCCCACCGATACCGTCAGGCTTACCTTCCTTGGCCAGTACACGAAGTTCGAGAACTTTGCTGCGCCCGGCAGCTACTGATCGCCATGTTCAGCAAAGCTACGTTCGATTTCCTCGACGACTTGGCCGCCAATAACGAACGTCCCTGGTTCGAGGCCAATAAGGATCGTTACGAGGCGCTGGTCCGCGGGCCGGCGCTGGATTTGATCGCTGCCATGGCACCGGAGCTTGCCCGCTTCGCGCCTCATTTCCGCGTTGAACCGCGCAAGGTGGGCGGTTCGCTGATGCGGGTGTTTCGCGACACGCGTTTTTCTCGTGACAAGACGCCGTACAAGACCAACATCGGCATTCAGTTTCGCCATGAATTGGCCAAGGACGTCCACGCCCCCGGCTTTTATGTCCATATCGCCAATGATGGCTGCTTCTTCGCTGTCGGCTGTTGGCATCCGGAATCCGAGGCTCTTGGACGCATCCGCGACCTGATTGCCAGTGACGCCAAGCGCTGGTTCAAGGTGCGCGACGACCGAAAGTTCGCGACCCACTGGCAGCGTTCCGGCGACCGATTGAGCAGGCCGCCGCGGGGCTACGCTGCCGATCATCCGGCCATCGACGACCTGAAATACAAAGACTACGTTGCCATGGCCGACTTGTCCTTCGAGGCAGCGATCAAGCCCGGCCTGGTCAAGCTGGCCAGCGCGCGTTTTGCTGCAGCCGCGCCGCTGATGAAGTTCCTCTGCGACGCGTTGACGGTCCAGTACTAGGACGGTTCTACAGCACTCCCTAAAGCACTTCTGCTGCGTGGTCGGCCAGACGCGAACGCTCGCCGCGCTGGAGCGTGATGTGCCCGGAGTGCGGCCAGCCCTTGAAACGGTCCACGACGTAGGTAATGCCTGAACTGCCTTCGGTCAGGTAGGGTGTGTCGATCTGCGCGATGTTGCCAAGGCAGACCACCTTGGTGCCGGGGCCGGCGCGGGTGATCAGTGTCTTCATCTGCTTTGGCGTCAGGTTCTGCGCTTCGTCGATGATAAGGAACTTGTTGATGAAGGTGCGGCCGCGCATGAAGTTGAGCGACTTGATCTTGATCCGGCTGCGAATGAGGTCCATCGTGGCGGCACGGCCCCAGTCGCCGCCGTAGCTGCCGCCTGTGCTGCCGGTGGTGTTCTTGTCGCCGGTGTCGGCGGGCTTGTTGAGAACATCGAGGTTGTCCTCGATCGCGCCCATCCACGGCGTCATTTTTTCTTCCTCGGTTCCAGGCAGAAAACCGATATCCTCGCCGACCGGCACGGTGACGCGAGTGACGATAATCTCCGAGTAGCGCTTGATCTCCAGCGTCTGCGTCAGGCTGGCCGCCAGCGTCAGCAGGGTCTTGCCGGTTCCGGCCTGACCGAGCAGTGTGACGAAGTCGATGTCCGGATCCATCAGTAAGTTGAGGGCGAAGTTCTGTTCTCGATTGCGCGCCGTGATGCCCCAGACGGCATTCTTCTGGTGGCCGTAGTCGGTCAGTGTCGCCAGCACGGCGCTCTTGGCCGCGCCTTCGCGGACGATGGCCTGGAAGGGTTTCTCGTCGTCGGAGTCGATGTAGACGAATTCGTTGATCAGTAGATCGGGGCAGAGTGGGCCGCTGACCTGGTACAGCGTGCGCGCATCCTGCTTCCAGGACTTCATGTCCTTGCCGTGCGTGTTCCAGAAATCGGCCGGCAGTTCCAGGGTGCCCGAGTAGAGCAGATCGGTGTCCTCGAGCACCTTGTCGTTGAAGTAGTCCTGCGCTTCGAGGCCCAGCGCGCGGGCCTTGATGCGCATGTTGATATCCTTCGACACCAGAATGACGTGGCGCTTGGGATACTCCTGGCACAGGAACATCAGGACCGAGAGGATATTGTTGTCGCCGCGCGAGGTGGGCAGCGAGGCGGGCAGGCCGCCGTTCATCGCCTCTGTCTGCAGGTAGAGGCGCCCGGTCGCGAGGTCGCGCGATGCCGACGTCAGTTCGATGCCGTCCTTGATCGCGTGTTCGCAGCCGGAAATGATGTCGTCGAGCATTCGGCTCGCCTGGCGGGCGTTGCGCGCCACTTCCGACATGCCCTTCTTGTTGGAATCGAGTTCCTCGAGCGTCATCATCGGGACGAAGATGTCGTGCTCCTCGAAGCGGTACAGGCACATCGGATCGTGCATCAGCACGTTGGTGTCGAGGACGAAGAGCTTGGTCGTGGGCTGGGCAGTCTTCTTGGCGTTCATGGCGAGGTCGGCAAGAGAGCGATGGGAACTCTCAAGATAATCACGGGTGGGGTGTCGAAAGCGGAGAAAGAAGGCCTGGATTCTGTCGCAGTTCTTGTCATTGCAAGGCGCGTACAGCACTCAGCACCGTCTCGGCGTGGCCGTCGGCCTTCACCGCGCGCCATTCGTTGCGGACGACCCGGTCGCCATCGATCATGCCGCTTGCCTCCACGAGGCAAGGAATTCCTCGCCTTGCAACGATAGAGTACCCGAGCGCCCGGTAAGTTCGCCACGGACCATTTCGTGGCGCGGCAGGGTGCCGATGTCCAGGCCACTGGCCAATTCGCGCATGGCGACGAGGCTGTACCCTTGTTCGTGCCAGCCGGCCAGCAGGCGATCGAGTATCGGCAGCAGCTTCATGCCCTCCAGCTCGGCATGCAGTGTGAACACGTGGTCGCCTGGTTCAGCCGTAAGGGCAAGATATCGCTGGTGCAGATTCGCCTCGTCGAGACCGTCGAGGCCGAGCAATTCGTCCATGGTCGGCAGCGTCGTCGGCAATTGCGGGCAGCGGACGATTTCGCCGTTCCAGACCGGTATGAACGGGTGGCTGCCGCGGCAATCCGAGGCGTAGGCGAAACCCAGGCGCTGCGTTAGACGCAGGGCGTGGGCATTCATCTGCCAGCCGGCGGCGCCATGGACCAGCGGCGGCTCGCCAAAGATCTCGGCATGGCGGTCGATCGCCAGCTGCATCTGGCGTTCCGTCGCCACGGCATCAGCCTTGGCGATGCCGTCCTGCCAGAGAATGTGATCCCAGCAATGGATCCCGACTTCGAAACCGCTGTCCCTGACCTGGCGCAGGATATCGGCGCAGCGACGGCCAATGTCCGGACCGGGCAGCAGCGTGCCATACATCAGGGTCTTGAGGCCGTAGTGGGAAACGACCGAGGTTCGCGACACCTTCTTCATGAACCCCGGCCGGAAGGCGCGGCGGATGGCGCGTCCGGTATGGTCGGGGCCGAGCGAGAAGAGAAAAGTCGCCCCGGCGTTGTATCGACGCAGCAGTTCGACCAGTCGCGGCACGCCTTCACGCGTACCGCGAAAGGTATCGACGTCGACCTTGAGTGCGATTACAGCCATCAGTCCATCAACTTGCGTGCTGAAGCGACGTCGCCCCGATAGGCCTCGAAGATGCCGCGCAGGGCGTCCTCGAAGGTCACTTTCGGTGCCCAGTCGAGGTCAGTCATGGTATTGGTGATCTTCGGCACGCGATGCTGGGTGTCCTGGTAACCCTTGCCGTAGTACTCGCTGGACGTGGTCTCGACGACTTTGACCTTGGCGACGCTATCCGCGTACTCGGGATACTCCTTGGCCAGGTTGAGCATCAATGCCGCGAGTTCGCGGATCGAGTAGTTGTTCTTCGGATTGCCGATGTTGTAGATCTTGCCGTTGGCGACGCCGTCCTTGTTGTCGATGATCTTCATCAGCGCGTCGATGCCGTCCGTGACATAGGTGAAGGAGCGCTTCTGGGCGCCGCCATCGACCAGCTTGATCGGCTCGCCGCGCACGATGTGGCCGAGGAATTGGGTGATGACGCGCGAGCTGCCTTCCTTCGGCGTGTGGATGGAGTCGAGGCCGGGGCCGATCCAGTTGAACGGCCGAAACAGCGTGTATTGCAGGTCTTCCTGCTGGCCGTAGGCGTGGATGACGCGGTCCATCATCTGCTTGGCGCAAGAGTAGATCCAGCGCGGCTTGTTGATGGGCCCGAGGATCAGTTCGGAATTCTCCGGGTCGAACTCCGGGTCGCGGCACATGCCGTAGACCTCTGAGGTCGACGGGAAGATGACGCGCTTCTTGTACTTCACGGCCTGGCGGATGATCGGCAGGTTGGCCTCGAAATCGAGTTCGAAGACGCGCAGTGGTTCCTTGACGTAGGTCGCGGGGGTGGCGATGGCCACCAGCGGCAGGATGACGTCGCACTTCTTGACGTGGTACTCGATCCACTCCTTGTTGATCATGATGTCGCCCTCGAAGAAATGGAAGCGAGGGTTGGCCATCAGGTCGGTGACACGCTCGGACTGCATGTCCATGCCGTACACCTCCCAATCGGTGGTGTCGAGGATGCGTTGGGAGAGATGGTGGCCGATGAAGCCGTTTACGCCGAGGATGAGGACTCTTTTCATGAGGGGTCAGCCAAGTGGAAGGGATCGGTTGTCGAGTTCGCAGGCGGTCAGTGGGCGGCCGTCAAGTTCGGCGGCAAGCACGCGCAGGCACTGGCCGTCGCCACAGCGCACGTAAAGTTTGCCACCGACGGCGTACAGGCCGCTGCCGTTCGGCCCTTCGCCTGCCCGCATTGTACGCAATAGGCGCAATTGTCCTGCCGGCGTGGCGCAAAAGGCGCCTGGATAGGGTGGTGCGACGGCGCGTACGAGGTTGTGGATTTGCACCGCCGGCTGCTGCCAGTCGATACGGCCATCTTCAGGCTTGCGACCGCCAAAGTAGCTGCCCGAGGCAAGGTCGGGCGCGACATGCGGCGCCGTGCCGGCGAGGAGCCGCGGCAGGACGCCGTGAAGGGCCATTTCCGCGGCCAGCGTCACCTTGCCAAACACTTCGCCAGCGGTGTCGTCGGGCAGAATCGGTACCGCCTGTTGGGCGACGATCTCGCCGGCATCGGGCTTCTCGACCATGCGATGCAAGGTTGCGCCGGTTTCGCGCTCGCCGTGCAGCACTGCCCAATTGACCGGCACGCGGCCGCGGTACTTCGGCAATAGCGAGCCGTGCATATTGTAGGCGCCGTGCGCTACCGATTCGAGCAACGCTGGCTTCAGCATGTGGCGGTAGTAAAAGGAGAACAGGAAGTCGGCGCGCAGGTCTTCCAGTCGCGCCAGAAAGGCCGGCGTATTGGGGTTTTCCGGCGTCGCGANNTTGTGGTAGGCGAAGACGATGGCGCGGGTCATTCCTTCGTCTCGAGCACGGCACCGACGATGTAGCGCGGCCGATGGCGCACTTGCTGGTAGATGCGGCCGACGTACTCGCCGAGCATGCCGACGCCGAACAGGGTCAGGCCGATCAGGAAGAAGGCGATGCCGAACAGCGTGAACAAGCCCTCGGCTTCCGGGCCGACGACCAGGCGGCGAATCACCAGGAAAATCACGAACAGAGCGGAGAGCAGCGAAATGGCGATGCCGGTCATGGAGAACCACTGCAGCGGCACGACCGAGAAACCGGTCATCAAGTCGAAGTTGAGGCGGAGCAGCGAATAGAGTGAATATTTCGATTCGCCGGCATGGCGCTCTTCGTGCGCCACCTCGATTTCGCTCGGCCGCTGGGCGAACGAATAGGCAAGCGCCGGGATGAAGGTATTGACCTCGGCGCAACTGTTGATGGCAGCGACGACCGAACGCGAATAGGCGCGCAGCATGCAGCCCTGATCGGTCATCTTGATTCGGGTGATGCGCTCACGCAGGCCGTTCATGGCCTTCGACGCCCAGCGACGAAAGGCCGAATCCTGCCGGTTCTGGCGGATCGAGCCGACGTAGTCGTAACCTTCGCGCATCTTGGCGATCAGCTTGGCAATCTCCTCGGGTGGATTCTGCAGGTCGGCGTCGAGCGTGACGACGATCTGGCCGCGACAATGCTCGAAACCGGCCATGATGGCCATGTGCTGGCCGGCATTGGCGGCCAGCAGAATGACGCGTGTGACGTCCGGCCGGTCTTGCCATTGTTCACGCAGCACCGCGGCCGAGCGGTCGCGGCTGCCATCGTTGATGAAAATGACTTCATAGCCGGTTGCGAGGGCATCCAGCGCCGGGTACAGACGCGCGAAGAGCGCCGGCAGGCCGGCCTCTTCGTTGTAGACCGGAATGATTATGGAGACTTCCGGAGTGTTCATGATTTCTTCAACGCCTCAGTCAAGGCCGAGCATACACGGTCTACGTCTGCATCGGCCATCGCCGGGAACAGCGGCAGGGTCACCGTCCGGCGGCCGATATCCTCGGCGATCGGGAAGTCGCCATCCTTGAAGCCGATGTTCCGGTACAGGCTGAA
>PMIF01000200.1:0-7635 GCA_003157035.1 Rhodocyclaceae bacterium | reverse complement strand
TGCGGCAACTGGCCGAGGCCGATGGTCGCCGCGATGTCAGTCAGGTTCCATTTGCCTCCTGGTACATCGACCTCGATGCCGCCGTCCGGGAAGCGCTTGACGCCCTGCAAGCGCCAACGCTCGCACAGCGCGGTGTCGATGTCGGGAGGCAGCACCAGCGCACCGCCCTCGGCCGTGGTGATGTTCTTGTTGGCGTGAAAACTGAAGGAGACGAAATCGCCGATGGCGCCGATGCGGTGGCCGTTCCAGGTGCTACCAAACGATTGGGCGGCATCTTCGACCACGCGCAGCTTATGCGGGGCGGCGATGGCATAGAGACGGCCGCGGTCCACGGGCAAGCCGGCCAGATCGATCGGCATGATGGCGCGCGTGGCCGGCGTGATGGCTGCCTCGACGCGGTCGAGATCGATGTTGCGTGTCCGTGGATCAACGTCCACCAATACCGGCTTGGCGCCGACCTCGAGAATCACGTTGGCCGTGGCCACCCAGGTCAGTGGCGTGGTGATGACTTCGTCGCCGGCCCCGACGCCGGCCAGGCGCAGGCCGAGTTCCAGCGTTGCCGTGCCCGAGTTGAAGACGCGGACCGGCCGACCGCCGCAGTACTCGGACAGCGCCGCCTCGAGGGCGAGCACCTTGGGGCCGCTGGTGAGCCAACCGGAGCGCAAGACATCGGCGACCGCGGCGATGGTGGCCTCGTCGATACTGGGCCGGGTGAAGGGCAGAAAGTTCTCGCTCATGGCTTGGCCACCAACCAGACGCCGATGATAATAAAGCCGATGCCGAGCAGTTTCTGGCCGGCCAGCGCCTCGCCAAACCAGAAATAGGCAGCGACGGCATTGACGATGTAACCGATCGACAGCATGGGATAGGCAACGCTGACCGGTACGCGCGAGAGCGCCATGATCCAGACCACGACGCTGATCACATAGCACCCGAGGCCGCCGAGGATGTGCGGCTCAAACGCGAGCTTCATGCCGATTGGCAGCACGTTGTCGAGGTGGAAATCGAATTGGCCGACCGCGTTGGTGCCGGCCTTGAGCAGCAACTGGGCAGCGGCATTGAGCAGCACGCCGGTGAGGATGAGAGCGAAGCTGACGGCGTTCATGTTGTCTTCCGAACGACGATGCGCCGGCTGTCGCGGGCGATCTCGCGCATCGGCAAGCCCCGGGCGACGAAGTCACTATAGGTGTTCAGGTCCATGACGGCAAAGGCATCCTCGTCGGTCTTCCAGCGTTGTTCGAACTCGGCCACGGATGGTACCCATTTCGCAGGCTCCTGGGCGATGCCGAAGGCGAGTTCGTCCTGATAGTCGACCAGGGTCAGGGTGCGGTCGAGGTAGAAGGGCAGCGTCTGTTCGTACATGCGGACGCTGTAGAAGGGAACGCCGGCCGGCAAATGCGGCTTGACGGCGGCGGCAAGGGACTTCGCCGACATGAAATGGCCGAAGTGCTGGTGGCCGAGCAGGGCGCCGCTGCCGGCCAGGAGGGCACCGATGGCCAGGGAGAGAATGGCGTCACGGCGGCGCTCGCGGATGGCAAGAATGAGTGCCACCAATGCCGAAACCAACCATAGCAGGGCAGCGATGCGCAGCCAGAGGGCGTAACCCTCGGCAGCGGCGCCAGCGGTATCGTTCTCGCCCAGCATTGCCACACGGCCGGCGAAGAGGCTGGCAGCCAGCGCAATGAAGGCAATGACCGCCAGGTGAGCGAGCAATGCCTTGCGGCTCAAGCCGGTCAGACCGACGGCGGTGAGCAGCGCCAGCGCGGGAAAGAGCGGCAGAATGTAGGAGGGCAGTTTCGACCCCGAGGCGCTGAAGAAGCCGAAGACGACAAGGCACCAAAGCAGCAGAAAACGCTGCAATTGGAAGCCGTCACCCTGCCTGGCCCAGAGGCTGGAGAGGGACTGCAGGAATAGCCCGGTCCATGGCAGGGCACCGACCACCAGCACCGGGATGAAATACCAGGCTGGTTCATAGCGGCCATGGACAGTGGTCAGAAAACGCTCGAAATGTTCGTGAATGAAGAAGAAACGGGCAAACTCCGGGTTGGCCAGCGAGACGGCAACGAACCACGGCGCAGCGATCGCCAGGAACAGGGCGAGTCCCGGTAGCGGCGACAGCTTGCGCCAGGGCGAGAGGTCGCGGCTCAGGATGGAGTAGAGCACCAGCGTGCCGCCGGTCAGCACCAGGGCGGCGATGCCCTTCGAGAGCACGGCCAATGCCAGGCCGGCCCAGGCGACCAGCATCCAGCGGCGATCGCCGCTCTGCGCGAAAACAAACGAAAACACCGCCAGTTCGAGGAAGACGCCGAAACCGGCATCGAGGGCGTTGAAGTGCCCCATGGCCGAGAACAGCAGGCTGCTGGCGAGAACAGCGCCGGCAATGAGACCCGTCGTGGCATCGAACAGGCGTCGGCCGGCATAAACGGCCAGCAATACCCCGAAGAAGCTCAGCAGGGTCGGCCACAGGCGTGCGGCGAATTCGTTCTCGCCCAGCACCGTATAGGCGGCAGCGGTCGTCCAATATTGCAGCGGCGGCTTCTCGAAATACTTGAGGTCGTCGAGTCGCGGCGTCAGCCAGTCACCGCTGGCGACCATTTCGCGCGCGATCTCGGCGTAGCGTCCCTCGTCAGTCTTGATCAGGTCGCGATAGCCGATGCCGGCGAACCAGACAATGGCGAACAGGGCCAGCAGCAGCCAGTTCCGGCGGCTCATTCGATGATCAAGGCGGCCACCACGGCGCGGCCCTCGGCCAGCAAGAGGTTGTAGGTGCGGCAGGCGGCACCGGTGTCCATGATTTCCGGCGCCAGACCGGCCTCGACCAGCGCGCGCAGCAACTGGGGCGGCGGAAAGCGCTGGCGCAACCCGGTGCCGAGCAGAACGACATGACCGGTGAACGCGGCGAGACTGGCCAGGTGGCTTTCGCTGAGTGCCTCCCCCGGGTTCGGGCCCCAGGCGGCATCGATGCCGTCAGGCGTCAGGCGCAGGCTGCGTTGGTAGCGGTGGCCTGCGATCTCGATCCAGCCGGGCCCATGGGCGGTGACCATGTTCTGTCCGCTGGACGATTGGCTAGAGAGTTTCATCAGGAATTCGACGGCTTGGGCAGGGGGGCCGGCCGCGCTCGATTTGCGGCGCAGCATGGGCTTCTGTACGATTATACCTTTTCGCCGTCGCGGCCTTCATGCCGCCTTTGGAACGTACATGCCAACCGTATCGAAATCCGCCAAGCTCGCCAACGTCTGCTATGACATCCGCGGTCCCGTGCTCGCCCGCGCCAAACAGATGGAGGACGAGGGTCACAAGATCATCAAGCTCAACATCGGCAATCTGGCCGCCTTTGGCTTCGATGCGCCCGAAGAAATCCAGCAGGACATGATCCACAACCTGCCGGCTTCGGCCGGCTACACCGACTCCAAGGGCATCTTCTCGGCGCGCAAGGCAGTGATGCACTACACGCAGGAGAAGCGCATCAAGGGCGTGACGCTCGAGGACATCTACCTCGGCAACGGCGTTTCCGAGCTGATCGTCATGGCCATGAACGGGCTGCTCAACATCGGCGACGAGGTGCTGGTGCCGGCGCCCGATTACCCGTTGTGGACGGCGGCGGTGACGCTCTCCGGCGGCACGCCGGTGCATTATCTGTGCAACGAGGCCAAGGACTGGCTGCCGGACTTCGACGACATCGAGGCCAAGATCACTCCGGCGACGCGGGCCATTGTCATCATCAACCCGAACAATCCCACGGGCGCGCTCTATCCGGCCGATGCGTTGCTGAAGATCATTGCCATCGCCCGCAAGCACGGGCTGATCATCTACGCCGACGAGGTGTACGACAAGGTTCTCTACGACGGCAACAGCCATACCTCGATCGCCTCCTTGTCCGAGGACGTGTTGACCATCACCTTCAACGGCTTGTCGAAGAACTATCGCTGCTGCGGCTACCGTGCCGGCTGGCTGGTCGTCTCGGGCGACAAGAAGTCCGCCACCGACTACATCGAGGGCTTGACCATGTTGGCCTCGATGCGCCTGTGCGCCAACGTGCCCGGCCAGTATGCGATCCAGACAGCACTGGGCGGCTACCAGAGCATCAACGACCTGGTGGTGCCGACAGGCCGCATGTGTCGGCAACGCGACCTGGCGCACGAGTTGATCTCGGCCATTCCAGGTGTCACCTGCGTCAAGCCGAAGGCGGCCTTGTACATGTTTCCGCGATTGGATCCGCTCATGTATCCGATCGAGGACGACCAGGCGTTCATCCTCGAGCTGCTTGAACAAGAGAAGGTGCTGCTGGTCCAGGGCACTGGCTTCAACTGGCCGCATCCCGACCATTTCCGACTGGTCTTCCTGCCGCACGAGGACGACCTGCGCGAGTCGATTTCGCGCATCGCCCGTTTTCTCGAAAGCTATCGTAAACGTCACGGCACTTAGGCCACTCGAATCAGTCATGAAACCCATCAATGTAGGCTTACTCGGCATCGGCACCGTCGGCGGCGGCACCTGGACGGTGCTGGAGCGCAACCAGCAGGAAATCACCCGCCGTGCCGGCCGACCGATTCAGATTACCGTCGTCGCCGACAAGAACCTTGAATTGGCCAGGAAGGTTACTGGCGGCACCGTGCGGCTGACCGATGACGCCTTTTCGGTAGTCAGCGATCCGGAGATCGACATCATCGTCGAGTTGATCGGCGGTCGNNNTTGACGGCAAACCGTATCGAGTGGATCGCCGGCATCATCAACGGCACCACCAACTTCATCCTGTCCGAGATGCGCGACAAGGGTCTGACCTTCGCTACGGTCCTGAAGGAGGCGCAGCGCCTGGGCTATGCCGAGGCCGATCCGACCTTCGACATCGAAGGCATCGACGCCGCGCACAAGCTGACCATCATGTCGGCCATCGCCTTCGGTATCCCGATGCAGTTCGACAAGGCGCACGTCGAGGGTATCAGCAAGCTCGAGGCCGACGACATCAAGTACGCCGAGCAACTCGGGTACCGCATCAAGCTGCTCGGCATCACCCGGCGGGCGGCCAATGGCATCGAACTGCGCGTGCATCCGACGCTGATTCCCGCCAAGCGACTGCTGGCCAACGTCGAAGGCGCCATGAACGCTGTCCTGGTCAAGGGCGATGCCGTCGGCTCGTCCCTCTACTACGGCAAGGGCGCCGGCGCCGAACCGACGGCCAGCGCCGTCATCGCCGACCTCGTGGACGTCACCCGCATGCACACCGCCGATCCGGAGCATCGCGTACCGCACCTGGCCTTTCAGCCCGATGCCGTGTCCGACATCCCGGTGCTGCCGATGGCGGAAGTCGAGACCAGCTACTACATGCGGCTGCGCGTCGAGGATCGGCGGGGCGTGCTGGCCGATATCACGCGCATCCTCGCCGACGAGAACATCTCGGTGGATGCCATGCTTCAGCGCGAGCCGGGCGAAGGCGAGGGCGAGACCGATATCATCTTCTTGAGCCATGTCTGCAAGGAAAAGGCCGCCGACGCCGCCATTGCGCGCATCGAGGCGCTGCCGTCGGTCAGGCGCCGCGTGATCCGTCTGCGCCTCGAGGAACTGACGTGACGCGCTATCTGTCGACGCGCGGCTATCGTGCGGGCCAGCGGTTCAGCGACATCCTGCTCGGCGGTCTGGCGCCGGACGGCGGGCTCTATATGCCGGAGGAGTATCCGCAGGTGACGGCGGATGAGCTGACCGAGTGGCGGCAGTTGCCGTACCACGCGCTGGCGCTGCGGGTGCTGGAGAAGTTCATCGGCGACATCCCCGCCTGCGATCTCAAAGGGATTGTCGATCGCAGCTATACCGAGCGCAATTTCCGTTGGTGCCGGCCGGGGCCAGATGGTGAAAGTCGCGCTGCCGAGATCACGCCGCTAACGACGCTGGAGACGGATTTCCATCTGCTCGAACTGTCGAACGGACCGACGCTGGCTTTCAAGGACATGGCCATGCAGTTGCTCGGCAATTTGTTCGAGTATGTCCTCGACCGCCGGCGGGAAGAAATCAACATCCTCGGTGCGACCTCGGGCGATACCGGCTCGGCGGCCGAATATGCCATGCGCGGCAAGCACGGCGTGCGCGTTTTCATGCTCTCGCCACACGGCAAGATGAGCGCGTTCCAGCGGGCGCAGATGTACTCGCTAACCGATGCCAACATTTACAACATCGCCGTTACGGCCATGTTCGACGACTGTCAGGACATCGTCAAGGCGATCGCCAACGACGCCGAATTCAAGCAACGCTACAAGATCGGCGCCGTCAATTCGATCAACTGGGCGCGCCTGGCGGCCCAGGTGGTGTACTACTTCAAGGGCTATTTTGCTGCCACGGCGTCGAACGACCAGGAAGTCTCGTTCTGCGTGCCGTCGGGCAATTTCGGCAACATTTGCGCCGGCCATGTCGCCCGCATGATGGGCCTGCCGATTGCGCGCCTGGTGCTGGCGACCAACGAGAACGACGTCCTCGACGAGTTCTTCCGTACCGGCGTCTATCGTCCGCGTGGCAGTGCCGAGACGCAGGTGACCTCGAGCCCGTCGATGGATATCTCCAAGGCGTCGAACTTCGAGCGCTTTGTCTTCGACCTGGTCGGCCGCGATCCGGTAATCGTGCGCCAGCTCTGGGCCCAGGTGGACGCCGGTGGCAGCTTTGATCTCACCGGTACGCCTTTTCTGGAACGGCTGCCTGAGTTCTGCTTCAGTTCCGGGCGCAGTAGCCATGCCGATCGCCTGGCGGCCATTCGCGATGTCTGGCAGCGCTACGGCATCATGATCGACACCCACACCGCCGACGGTGTCAAGGTGGCCCGGGAATACCGCCAGCCAGGTGTGCCGATGGTGGTGCTGGAGACGGCTCAGCCGGTGAAGTTTGCCGACACCATCCGCGAGGCGCTTGGGCGCGATCCCGAGCGGCCGCCGGAATTGGCCGGCATCGAGAACCTGCCGCAGCGGGTGGCGGTCATGCCGCCTGACATAGCGGCTGTCAAGGCCTTCATCGCCGAGAACTGCCGCTGATAGGCCGCGGTTGGTCGAGGCCGGGTCCGCCCTGCCTCGCCGCGGAACGGCTGGGTGTCGGGTACACTGAACATCCGACCTAAGCCGGGACTGCCATGACGTCAGATATGCAGCTGTTGTTCGTCTTTGCCGCCGGTGCGGCCGTCGGTGGCGCGGTGGTCTATTGGCTGCTGCGCCAGCGCTGGCGCGAGGCCGATGCCGAGCGTATCGATATGGTCGAGGCGTTCAAGGCCTTGTCCGCGGATGCGCTGGAGCGCAACAACCAACGTTTCCTGGAACTGGCCAAGTTGTCGCTCGAGCGACAACAGGAAGTTGCCCGCGGTGAGCTGGAGAAGCGCCAGCAGGCGTTTGGCGAGTTGGTGACGCCGATGAAGGGCACGCTCGAGAAGTTCGAGCAGCAGATCGCCGGCATCGAGAAGTCGCGCATCGATGCCTATGCCACGCTGACCCAGCAGGTGCGGGCGCTGGCGGAGTCGCAGGGTCAGCTGAAGACCGAGACCGCCAACCTGGTGAAGGCGCTGCGAGCGCCGCAGACGCGGGGTCGCTGGGGCGAATTGCAACTCAAGCGGGTGGTCGAGATGGCCGGTATGCTCGACCATTGCGACTTCTTCGAACAGGAGAGCAC
>PMIF01000167.1 GCA_003157035.1 Rhodocyclaceae bacterium | reverse complement strand
ACTACCACGTGAGTTCGGCGCTCACATCTCCGTGTAGATGGGTCCTTCGCCACCTTGCGGGGTAACCCAGACGATGTTCTGCAACGGATCCTTGATATCGCAGGTCTTGCAGTGGAGGCAGTTCTGGGCATTGATTTGCAGCCGTGGCGCGCCATCCTCGCTGGCGACTATTTCATAGACTCCCGCCGGGCAGTATCGTTGTTCCGGGCAGGCGTATAGCGCCAGATTGATCCGCACCGGTACGCTGGCATCCTTCAATTGAAGGTGGCAGAGCTGGTTTTCTTCGTGATTCGTATTGGATAGGAATACGGATGACAGTCGGTCGAAGGACACCTGGCCGTCGGGCTTGGGATACTCGATGGCCGGGCAGTCGGCAGCCTTCTTCAGCTTTTCATGGTCCGGCGTCAGTCGCAGCGTCCAGGGAGCCTTGCCGCGGAACAACTGTTGGTCGATGCCGAACATCAGCGATCCCCACCACAGGCCCTTGCTCATCCAGGGCTTGAAGTTTCTGGCTTTGAACAGCTCTTCATGTAACCAGGACTCGCGGAAGCGGCGCGGATAGTCAGCGAGTTCGTCCTGTGCCCGCCCGGCGGCCAAGGCTTCCGCGACGGCCTCGGCGGCCAGCATGCCGCTCTTGATTGCGGCGTGCGATCCCTTGATGCGGGAGGCGTTGAGAAATCCGGCGTCGTCGCCGATCAACATGCCGCCCGGGAAAATCAGTTTCGGCAGCGCCGGCAAACCGCCGGCGGTAATGGCACGGGCGCCATAGGACACCCGTCGCCCACCCTCGAGGAATCGACGGATGGCAGGGTGGGTCTTGTAGCGCTGAAATTCTTCGAATGGCGAAAGATATGGGTTGCTGTAGTTGAGGCCGACAACGAGGCCAATGGCGATGCGGTTTTCGCCATAGTGATACATGAATGAGCCACCGTAGGTATCCGAATCGAGCGGCCAGCCAGCCGTATGAACGACCAGGCCGGGCTGGTGGTTTTCCGCCGGGACCTCCCATAGTTCCTTGACACCCAGCCCATAGACCTGAGGGTCCGAGCCGTCGCGCAGGCTGAACTTCGCTTCCAGCCGCTTGCCCAGGTGTCCCCGGCAACCCTCGGCGAACAACGTGTACTTGGCGCGCAGCTCCATTCCCGGTTGATAGGCGTCAGTAGGATTGCCGTCCTTGCCGATGCCCATGTCACCGGTGATCACGCCTTGGACGCGGCCTGCGTCGTCGTAGAGGATGTCTGCACCGGCGAAGCCCGGGTAGACGTCAACGCCGAGTTGTTCGGCCTGACCGGCCAGCCAGCGGCAAACCGTGCCGAGACTGATCACATAGTTGCCGTGATTCTTGAAGCAGTCCGGCAGTAGCAACTGCGGCACCGAATAGCTTCCGGTCTCGGTCAGGAACAGGAAACGATCCTCCGTTACCGGGGTTTCCAGTGGTGCTGACAGCGCCTGCCAGTTCGGCATCAGTTCGTTGAGGGCGCGCGGATCCATGACCGCGCCAGAGAGGATGTGGGCGCCGATCTCGGCGCCCTTGTCGATCAGGCAGACACTTATGTTCGCGGCCAACTGCTTCAGGCGAATTGCCGCCGCCAGTCCCGCCGGACCGCCGCCGACAATGACCACATCAAAGTCCATGGTTTCGCGTTCCATCATCCCTCCAAGTGCCGTCGCGACGATTCCGCGCGTGCGGTGAAGCTCTGGTTAGTCCGCAACATTATAATCGCCCGACTACAGCGGATTTCCCAAATGCCATGGACCACTCACGAGTTCACCTGCACACGTCGACATTCCCCGTTCGCTGGGGCGATATGGACGCNNCGATTCGGTGGTGATCATCAATGCCAGTTGCACATTCCTGTTGCCGATCACCTACCCTGCGAGCGTCGAGGTCAGGCTGTTTGCCGGCAGTCCGGGTCGCTCGAGCATCCCCACTTATTACGAAATACGCCGGGTCGGTGAGCCGACACTTTATGCCGAGGGGGCGTCAAAGGTGATCTGGATCGATGGTGCAACCGGCAAGTCGGCGCCGTTGCCGGAGCGCATTCGTCACCTTCTTGGCACCTGAAGACCGTGAGGAGAAAGTGTGAAGCCAGCCCATTGCTCGTGGCGTCCGTCTGCTAAGCGGGTCGCTGACGCCAACCTGACAGCTTTTGTCCGCGATGCTGGGCAGCGGTGGAATCGCGACTTCGCCGACTACACGTCGCTTCACGACTGGTCGATCGGCCATCCTGACGAGTTTTGGCGCTCGATCTGGGAAATTTGTGAGGTCGTGGGCCAGCCGGGTGATACCGTCGTAGTCGGATCCGGCATGCCGGGCGCCCGCTGGTTCCCTCACGGGCGCCTCAATTACGCGCAAAACCTGTTGCGCCAGCGAGATGATCGCGATGCACTCGTTTTCTGGGGTGAGGACCGGATCAAACGGAGATTGTCGTTTCGTGAACTTCACGATGCCGTGTCGCGCCTGGCCAAAGCGATGCGAGCCGAAGGCGTTGCCGTCGGCGATCGCGTCGCGGCTTACTTGCCCAATATGCCGGAGGCCGTCATCGCCTATCTGGCAGCGGCATCCATTGGCGCGGTATTCACTTCGGCGTCGCCTGATTTCGGCGTTCAAGGCGTACTGGACAGGTTTGGCCAGATCGAGCCGAAATTGCTGTTCGTTGCCGACGGCTACTGGTACAACGGCAAGCCCATCGATAGCCTGACGCGCGTGAGCCAGATCGTCGGGCAGTTGCCGGGGCTCAAGAGAGTCATCGTCGTGCCCTATCTGGACCAGGATGGACGAGATCTTGCCGGTATGGCGACTGCGGTTGCCTGGCATGACTTTGTCGACGGGCAGGACGCGGGTGAGATCGAGTTTGCCCAGTTGGCCTTTGATCATCCATTGGTGATCATGTATTCGTCTGGGACGACCGGCGTTCCGAAGTGCATCGTCCACGGCGCCGGTGGCGTGCTACTCCAGCATCTCAAGGAACATCGCCTGCACGCAGACGTGAAACCGGGCGACCGGTTCTTCTACTTCACGACCTGTGGCTGGATGATGTGGAATTGGCTGGTGTCCGGCCTGGCATCAGGCGCCACGCTCCTGCTCTATGACGGATCGCCGTTTCTGCATCGTGGCACGATCGTCTGGGACTATGCAGATGCGGAAGGCATGACGCATCTGGGAACCTCGGCAAAGTTCATTGATGCCATAGCCAAGATTGGTTTGAAGCCTTTGCAGAGCCACCGACTGGCCGAACTGCGCGCCATCTTCTCGACCGGCAGCCCATTGGTGGCTGAGAGTTACGACTACGTCTATGTCAGTATCAAGGAAGATGTACACCTGGCGTCGATATCCGGCGGTACCGACATAGTGTCGTGTTTCGTTGGTGGCAATCCCATCGCGCCGGTCTATCGTGGCGAAATCCAGTGTGCCGGACTCGGCATGGCCGTCGACGTTGTCGACGAACACGGCGTCTCGGTTCGTGGCGAGAAGGGCGAGCTTGTCTGTACGCGACCTTTTCCCGTCATGCCGCTTGGCTTCTGGAACGATGCCGACGGTCAACGGTATCGCGCTGCCTATTTCGAGCGCTTTCCGGGTCTATGGTGCCATGGCGATTTTGCTGAACGCACGGAGCGCGATGGCTACATTATCTACGGGCGTTCGGACGCAACGCTGAATCCGGGTGGTGTCCGGATCGGTACCGCCGAGATCTACCGCCAGGTCGAGCGTCTGGATGAGATCGTCGAATCACTGGTGATTGGACAGAACTGGCCGCCCGGCGACATGAGCGACGTTCGAGTGGTCCTGTTTGTCAGGCTGCGCGACGGGCTGTCGCTCGACGACGAATTGCGCGCCAGAATCAGGCAGGTGATTCGAGAAAATACGACGCCCAGGCATGTGCCGGCAAAGGTATTGCAAGTGACTGACATCCCGCGCACGCGAAGCGGCAAGATCGTTGAACTGGCGGTGCGCAACGTGGTTCATGGCCTGCCGGTTACGAATGTCGAGGCGCTGGCGAACCCCGAAGCCCTCGAGGGTTTCCGTGATCGCCCTGAGTTGATCAATTGAGGAGGTGTCATGCTGATTTCCGCAGATAGGAGCGCGCTGCTGGTGATTGACGTCCAGGAGCGTCTGCTCAACCATGTCGACGGTTGGCAGGCCGTTCTCGACAACGTGATCTGGCTGGTTGAGGTGGCCAAGAGGATCGGTGTTCCAGTCATGCTCACGGAACAGTATCCCAAGGGGCTCGGCCATACCGTACCGGTGCTGGCCAAGGAGTTTGCGCCTGCCATGGTCGCTGAAAAGGTCCATTTCTCCTGTGCCGCGGCCAATTGCCTGCCCACCATGACGGGCGGCAATCGAGAACAGATGGTGCTCTGCGGCATCGAATCGCATGTGTGTGTGATGCAGACGGCGATCGAATTGCGCGAACAGGGCAAGTCTGTCTTCGTTGTCGGTGACGCTGTTGGCTCGCGCGATGCCTATTGCAAGGAACTGGCCCTGGCAAGGATGCGCCAGCACGGCATCGAGATCGTCGCCCGCGAGATGGTGGCCTTCGAATGGCTTCGTCAGGCTGCTACGCCTTTGTTCAAAGAGATCAGCAGCCAGTTTTTGAAATAGAAGTGCAGGAAGTCTTTACACAGCAAAAATGGGCTGGTATAGTTCGGCCTCTCTGCAATTGCAGGGCGGCGCAGAACGAATGCGCGGGTTCTTTAACAATCAAACAGCCG
>PMIF01000074.1 GCA_003157035.1 Rhodocyclaceae bacterium | reverse complement strand
GTCGGGCAATACGGATTGCGCGGGTGCACAACCATGGACACGCCCATCGCCTGCCAACGTCTGCCCGCCAATTCCGGACGCTGGGCCGTCGCCGAGGCCGGTAGCCGCTCGCCTGTGACATGGGAGAAATTGACACCGCCGCGTTCGAAAAACTGGCCATCTTCGATGACGCGGACCAGCCCGCTGCCGCCCTCTGGGCGCTCCCAGGCGTCGGCGACAAAGCGATTGCCGTCGAAGCCTTCGAGGGCCGCCACGATGTTGGTCTGCAAGGTCTTGAAGTAGGAGCCGACCGCCGCTGCGTTCATCGTCGCCTCAGTCAAGGGTAATGGTGCCGCAGCCGATCTCGACCACTCGGCCACCGACGCGAATCGCGCCGTCAGTGCCGACGGTCAGGCTGAGCACGCATGGGCGGCCGACGTGTTCGCCTTGGTCAAGCGACCAGCGCAGCGGCAAGGGTCGCCCGGTCGCCAGCAGGTAGCCGCCGAGGTTGGCGCAGGCCGAACCGGTGCCGGGGTCCTCGCACAGGCCGCCGAGCTTGGGGAAGAAGAAGCGTACCTTTGCCCGGCCATCACCGTTTTCAGCCCAGACGTAGGCCATGGCGCGCGAGTCGTTGCGGCAGTGCCGGGCCAGCAGCGCCGGATCGGGCTGGCAACGGTCAATGGCATCGGCGCTGGCCAGCGGTATCACCAGCTGTTCGCTGCCGGTATCGACCCACAGGGGATCGCCGGCGATATCTGCCGGACTGATGCCCAGTGTTGCTGCCAGATCAGCGCGCGTCACTGCCGCTGGCCGATGGCGCGGAGCATTGGCGGACAACTGCCAGCGGTCTGCGCTGGCATTGACCGGAATAAGGCCGGCCGTCATCTCCAGCGTCACGGCGTCGCCGCAATTCTTCAGCGCGCGCACCACGTGGGCGCTGCCAAGAGTCGGATGACCGGCGAAGGGCATCTCGAAGGACGGCGTGAATATCCGTACTCGCGCTGTCGCCTGCTCTGACGGCAGGATGAATGTGGTCTCGGAAAGATTGAACTGCAGGGCCAGCGCCTGCATGGTGGCATCGTCGAGGCCGCGGCCATCCTCAAAGACGGCAAGCGGGTTGCCGCCCAGCCGTGTCTCAGCGAAAACATTGACGAGGCGAAATCGGTAGGCCGCCATGGCAGCGACCCGTCAGTGACGAATGGCGCGGTGGCCGATGTCGCGCCGGTATTGCATGCCGTCGAAACCGAGGCTGTCGACGACCTCGTAGGCCCGCTTTTGCGCTGCCTTGACCGTCTCGCCGAGCGCGGTCACGCAAAGCACGCGGCCACCGGCAGTGACGGCTTCGGCGTCCAGCAGTACGGTGCCGGCGTGGAAGACATGCACGTCTTCTTCTTCGCGCTTGGGCAGGCCGCGAATGACATCGCCCATTCGCGGTGTCTCGGGATAGTTGGCGGCGGCGAGAACGACACCGAGGGCGACGCGGCGGTCCCACTCGGTCTCGACCTGGTCCAGCCGACCGTCGATCGCCGCTTCGACCAGATCGACAAAGTTGCTCTTCAGCCGCATCATGATCGGCTGTGTCTCCGGGTCGCCCATGCGGCAGTTGAACTCCAGCACCTTGAGCGAACCATCGGGCTTGATCATCAGCCCGGCGTAGAGGAAGCCGGTATAGGGAATGCCATCCTTCTCCATGCCGTGAATGGTCGGCATGATCACCTCGCGCATCGCTTTGGCGTGGAGTTCGGGTGTGACGATGGGGGCCGGCGAATAGGCGCCCATGCCGCCCGTGTTCGGGCCCTGGTCGCCGTCCTGAAGGCGCTTGTGGTCCTGGCTGGTGGCCAACGGCAGGGCATGCTTGCCGTCCACCATGACGATGAAACTCGCTTCCTCGCCATCGAGAAACTCTTCGATCACGACACGGGCACCGGCATCGCCCATGCGGTTGTCGAGCAACATCATGTCGATGGCGGCATGCGCTTCAGCCAGCGTCGTGGCAACCACGACACCCTTGCCGGCGGCGAGGCCGTCGGCCTTGATGACGATCGGTGCGCCTTCGGCGTCGATATAGGCGTGCGCCTCGCCGGCAGCACTGAAGGTCTGGAACTTCGCCGTCGGAATGTTGTGGCGTGCCATGAAGCGCTTGGCGAAGTCTTTGGAGCTTTCCAGTTGTGCGGCGGCCTTGGTCGGGCCGAAGATGCGCAGACGGCGGGCACGGAAGGCGTCGACGATGCCGGCGGCCAGCGGCGCCTCCGGCCCGACGACGGTCAGCTGGATGTTTTCGCGCTGCGCGTAGTCGGCCAAGGCTTCGATGTCGGTGATCGGCAGATTCTCGAGTTCGGGCTCGCGTGCCGTGCCGGCATTGCCTGGCGCCACCAATACTCGCTGCAAACCCGGGGCCTGGGCCAGCCGCCAAGCCAGAGCATGTTCACGACCGCCGGAACCGATGACCAGTAGTTTCACTCAACCTCCGATGCCAAACAGGCTCTTGTTGTCGCTGCGCATCTTCAGCCAGAAGAGCACAACGTTGCCGTAGTGGCGGCCGCCGGGCACCCAGGCACCCTCGACCGAGAAATTGCGGTATTCCAAAGTGGCGATGGGCAGCAGCAGCGGCACCGGCGTGTAGTTGCCGTAGTCGGTGCGGGTGGTGACGCCGGCCGTGTAGCCGAGGCCGACACGCGCTTCGGCGCCGAGCTGCCAATGCGTCTTCCAGCCATAACCGACAATCCATTCCGGCTTGAAGTGGGAGTCCTGGAAGCCCATGACGTAGACGCCCCGCCAATCGCCCTTGTCGTCGTAGTGGCCACGGCCGACGCCGAGGCCGAACGGCCAGCTCTGGTAGGTCTTGATCTGGTCTTCGGTGTAGATGCCGTGCGGATGCCAGGTGTGGAAGGGCGCGTAGTACTCGGTGTTGCCCTGATAGTAGGCGTCGGTAACGTTTTGCCAGGCGCGGTCATACCACGGCGCTGCATCGTCGGCGCGGGCGGCTGGCGCCAGGGCGGCAACCAGCACGAGGGCAAAGAGGCGCAAGAGCTTCATGGCGTGGTCCCCGAGCGGCCTAGTGGCGGAAATGGCGATAGCCGGTGAAGACCATGGCGATGTTCTGCTCGTCGGCGGCGGCAATCACTTCGGCATCGCGAACCGAGCCGCCCGGCTGGATGACTGCCGTGGCGCCCGCCTTGGCCAGGACATCGAGACCGTCGCGGAACGGGAAGAAGGCATCGGAAGCGGCGACTGAGCCGACCACGGTGAGGCCATTGTTCTCGGCCTTGATGGCAGCGATGCGTGCGGAATCCACCCGGCTCATCTGGCCGGCGCCGACGCCGACGGTCATGTTGTCCTTGCAATAGACGATGGCATTCGACTTGACGTACTTGGCGACGCGCCAGGCGAATAGCAGGTCGGCCATTTCCTGCGGCGTTGGCGCCCGCTTGGTGACCAGTGAGACGTCGGCCTGGGTGATGCGTGCGGCGTCTGCCGTCTGCACCAGCAAACCGCCGCCGACGCGCTTGTAGTCGAGCTGCGTCGCATCGGATTTGCCCGCATTTGCCAACACGGGGATGAGCAACACGCGCAGGTTCTGCTTGGCGGCGAAGACGGCGCGCGCATCGGCGGTGATCTCCGGCGCGATGATGACTTCGGCGAATTGGCCGGCGACAGCTTCGGCGGTGGCGCGGTCGATCGCACAGTTGAAGGCGATGATGCCGCCAAAGGCGGAGGTCGGGTCAGTCTTGAAAGCCTTGCGGTAGGCCTCTTCGGCATTCGCGCCGATGGCGACGCCGCACGGATTGGCGTGCTTGACGATGACGCAGGCCGCAGGTGCATCGGCGAAGGCCTTGACGCATTCCCAGGCCGCATCGGAGTCGCCGATGTTGTTGTACGACAGTTCTTTGCCCTGCAATTGTTGGTAGGCGGCGATGCTGCCGGGTAGCGGCGCCGGCTCACGGTAGAAGGCGGCCTCCTGGTGCGGATTCTCGCCATAGCGCATGGCGTCCACCTTGTCGAAGGCCAACTGCAGGCGGTCCGGGAAGGTGGTCGGCTTGTTCTCTTGGTCAAGGCTGGTCAGCCAGTTGGCGATCTGGCCGTCGTAGCGCGCGGTGTGCGTGAACGCCTTCTTCGCCAAGTCGAAGCGCGTCTGGTACGAGAGCGCACCGCCGTTGGCCTTGAGCTCGGCCAGCACGGGCGCGTAGTCGTCGGGATCGGTCAGCACGCCGACGCCGCCGGTCTCATTGCCGTGGTTCTTGGCCGCGGCACGGACCATGGTCGGGCCACCGATGTCGATGTTCTCGATGGCGTCTTCGAGCGTGCAGTCCTTCTTGGCGATGGTCTGGGCAAACGGGTAGAGATTGACCACTACCAGATCGATGTTCGGGATGTCGTGCTGCTGCATCGTCGCGGCGTGGGCGGCGTTGCCGCGGATGCCGAGGATGCCGCCGTGCACCTTCGGGTGCAGCGTCTTGACGCGACCGTCGAGCATCTCGGGGAAGCCGGTGTATTCGGCGACGTCGGTGACCTTGATGCCGGCGTCGCGCAGCATCTTGGCGGTGCCGCCGGTGGACAGGATGTTGACGCCGAGTGCGGCGAGATCGCGGGCGAAATCGACGACGCCACGCTTGTCGGAAACGCTGATGAGTGCCTGGGTTACTTGCATGGTTCGGGAACCTCAGAGAAGATCATGATCGGTGAGTTTTCGTCGTAGCGTATTGCGGTTGATGCCGAGCATGTCGGCAGCTACGGTCTGATTGCCTTCGGCCTGCTTCATCACGACTTCGAGCATGGGTTTTTCGACCGCCAGCAAGACCATGTCGTAGATGCCACGCGGCACCTCGCCGTCGAGGTCGCGAAAATAGCGGTTCAGCGTCCGCTTGACGCAATCGGTAATGTCGCTGCTCATGCGGCCTCTTCGTAGCAGAGTGTTTCGTTGCTGGCGCGGCCGTCGAAGAACTCGTCGGTGGCTTCGATCTGCCCGGCGACCGTCGTCAGTTGATTCATGGCATGGCGAAAGCGCGCCGCACCCGGGATGCCCTTGGTGTACCAGCTGATGTGCTTGCGGGCGACCTTGGCACCGGTGTCCTCGCCGTAAAAGGCATACAAGTCGGCGAGGTGGCCCTTCAGGATGGCGTGGATCTCGGCGGCAGACGGCGGCGGCAGCAGTGCTCCGGTCGCCAGGTAATGCTCGATCTCGCCAAACAGCCACGGCCGGCCCTGGGCGGCGCGGCCAATCATCAGCCCGTCGGCGCCGGTTTGCCGTAGCACCTGTTCTGCCTTCTGCGGCGAGTCGATGTCGCCGTTGGCGATCACCGGAATGCCGACCATGCTCTTCACCAGCGCAATGGTCTCGTATTCCGCATCGCCGCGATATTGGTCGGCGCGCGTGCGGCCGTGGATGGCGATGGCGCGCACACCGGAGTCCTCGGCAATGTGGGCGATGCGCGGCGCGTTCTTGTGTTGCTGGTCCCAGCCGGTGCGGAACTTCAAGGTCACCGGCGTTTGCGGCGCGGCGGCGACGACGGCGGCCAGAATGCGTGCCACCAGGGACTCGTTCTTCATCAGCGCCGAGCCGGCCATGACGTTGCAGACCTTCTTCGCCGGACAGCCCATGTTGATGTCGATGATCTGGGCGCCGTTGTCGACGTTGTACCTGGCCGCCTCGGCCATCATGCCTGGATCGGCGCCGGCAATCTGCACCGAGACCGGCGCCGTTTCGCCCTCGTGGTCGGCGCGCCGCCGGGTCTTGGCACTGCCGTAGAGCAGCGAATTGGACGTGACCATCTCGGAGACCGCCATGCCGGCGCCCAGGCGCTTGCACAACTGACGGAACGGGCGGTCGGTGACGCCAGCCATGGGGGCGACGAACAGATTGTTGCGGAGCGCAAAGCCCAGGAAGTTCATGGCCGCAATGGCGAATTCGGAAGGCGCGAATTCTAGCCCAAACTGCCTAAAGTTTGGGCAATGCGCGGATAAGCGACACTACTGGCTGCGCTGCGCCATCAGCGCTTCGATGGCGGTGATTTCCTTCTCCGCGGTGTCGGTATAGACCTCGTTGCCGTCGCTGGTGACCAGCACATCGTCTTCGATGCGCACGCCAATGTTCCAGAAGTGCTGCGGGATGTCGTCGGCCGGGCGGATGTAACAGCCGGGTTCGACGGTGAGTACCATGCCGGTGGCGAGGGTCCGCCATTCGCTGCCGTTCGCCGCCACCCGATAGTCGCCGACATCGTGCACGTCGCTGCCCAGCCAGTGCCCACAGCGGTGCATGTAGAAGCGCTTGTAGCTGCCGGACTCGATCGCGGTGTCGAGGCTGCCGGCGATCAGACCCAGGTCGATCATGCCCTGCGCCAGCACCCGCGCCGCGGCGTCGTGATAGGCGTTGAACGACGCCCCAGGACGGACGGCGTCGATCGCCGCCAANNCCATTGACCGGGAAGGTGCGCGTGATATCGGCGGCGTAGCCGTCGAGTTCGCAGCCGGCATCGATGAGCAGCAAGTCGCCGTCCTGCATCTGATGGTCGTTGGCGACATAGTGGAGGACGCAGGCGTTGGCGCCGGCGGCGACGATGGACCCGTAGGCCGGCGACTGGCTGCCCTGGCGGCGGAATTCGTGAATCAGGTCGGCTTCGAGTTCGTATTCGTAGCGGCCAGCGGCCGCAGCCTGCATCGCCCGCCGGTGGGCGTCGACCGAGATGGCTGCCGCGCGACGCATCAGCGCCAGTTCGTGGCTATCCTTGATCAGGCGCATGTCATCCAGGGCGGCACGCAGATCGTGGATCACCGCCGGTGCACGCTTGCCGGCCCGACTCTGCGCCCGCACGGCAGTGAGTGCCGTGGCGACACGGTGGTCGCCGTCGGCATCGAAACCGACCGAATGCCACAGCGCCGGCTGGTCGGCGAGCAGTTCGGCCAGCGTTTCATCGAGCTTGTCGATGGTGCGTGCCTCGTCGAAGCCGAAAGCTTCGCGTGCCGCTTCGGGGCCGTAACGGTAGCCGTCCCAGATCTCCCTGTCGGCATCGCGCGCCCGGCAAAACAGGATCGCCTTCGGCTGGTCGCCGGCAATCAGGATCAACGCCGACTCGGGTTCCGTGAAGCCGGTCAGGTATTGAAAATAGCTGTCGGCGCGATAGGGATAAGGGTTGTCGCGGTTGCGCAACCGTTCCGGCGTGCCGACGTCGACCCAGCGGCCACGGTGCCTTTGGCCGGAAACGCGGCCTGCGTCGATCGCTTGCGTCAGCAGTGGCGCCAGCTTGGCCCGCTCGCCGGCAGCGATCGCCGAAAACAGTTGCGGCCGATAGATGCCGATGCCGGCGAAGGTCAGGCGTTGGCCGTCGTTGGCGACGCGATTGCTGTCGAGGGCAAAGTCGCCCTGCCGGTGATGCGCCGGGTTGTCGACCAGAACGAGATGGGCGAGATCGCCGCTGCCTAGCGCCGGCAGGGTTGCGAAATCGAAGTCGCAATAGATGTCGCCATTGACCACCAGGAAAGGCTCGTCGCCGAGCAGCGGCAGCGCCTGGGCGATGCCGCCGGCGGTCTCCAGCGCGCCAGGGGGCTCACTCGAATAGCGAATCTCCAGACCCCAGGCATCGCCGTCGCCAAGCAGGGCCTCAATGTGTTCGCCCAGGTGGGCGATGTTGATGACGATGCGCCTGCAGCCGGCGCGGGCCAGGCGCTCGAGATGCCAGACGATCAGCGGCTTGCCGGCCACGGGCAGCAGCGGCTTCGGTGTCCGGTCGGTCAGCGGCCGCATCCGTTCGCCGCGGCCAGCGGCAAGGATCATCGCCTTCAAAACGAGAACCCCGTTCCCGCCGGGCGGCTGTCCACGCGGTCCAACAGGGTGAGGATGGGCTTCAGTTCGCGGTAGCGCGCGCAGGCGGCGCGCAGGTAGCGGCTGACCAGCGGCATGTCCTTGAGATAGCCGTCCTTGCCGTCGCGGTGATAGAGGCGGGCGAAGATGCCCAGCACCTTCAGGTGCCGCTGCACCCCCATCCATTCATAGTCGCGATAGAAAAGTGC
>PMIF01000270.1 GCA_003157035.1 Rhodocyclaceae bacterium | reverse complement strand
CGGCAGGCCCGAGTGGTGGGTCATGACATTGCGCGGCGTGATCGGATTGCTGTTCTCGAAGCGCGAGCGAATCGAGAACTCGGGCAGCACGTCCTGGAGCGGCCGGTCGAGGTCGAGTTTATGCTGTTCGGCCAGCTGCATGGCGGCCGTAGCGGTGAACAGCTTGGAGATGGAGCCGACGCGGTAGATCGTCTCGGCGCTGGCGGGCTTGCGGTTCTCCTTGTCGGCGTAGCCAAAGCCTTCAGCCCAGACGATGCGTTGGTCGTCCACCAGGGCGATGCTCAGGCCGGTTATAGCGTTGGCGTCCATCTCGTGACGGATCAGCTTCTCGACATAGGGCTTGAAGCTCTCGTAGTCGTTGCGCGCCACGCTGTCCGGGCGCGGCGGGGATCCGCCACAGGCGGCCAGGATCAGGGTGACGCTGGCGGTGGCGATCAGCTGCCGTGAGTTCATGGGACCTTGCTCCGGTGGTTGCTCTGCGGCGCAGAGTATTAACTCTGAATGGCAGAGTGTCAAGCAAGCCTGGTCATTGTCGGCTTTGCGACAATCAATTCCACTGTTGATTCAATCGGTTGTCAGTGGCACGGGGATTGCAATGGACTGGACAAGGAAAGGACCGCCCATGAAAGCCGCCGACATCCAAGCCCTGCTGAACGAACCCGCCTGCGCCCACAACGCGAAGGAGAAATCTGGCTGCGCCAAGCCAAAGCCTGGCGCCACGGCCGGCGGCTGCGCCTTCGACGGGGCCCAGATCGCGCTCCTGCCGATCGCCGACGTCGCGCACATCGTGCACGGTCCCATTGCTTGCGCCGGCAGCTCGTGGGACAACCGCGGCACGCGCACCACCGGTCCGACGTTGTTCAAGATCGGCATGACCACCGACTTGACCGAGCAGGACGTGATCATGGGCCGCGGCGAGAAGAGGCTATTTCATGCCGTCAAGCAGGCAATCGACGACTATTCGCCGGCGGCCGTGTTCGTCTATGCGACCTGCGTCACCGCCTTGATCGGCGACGACTTTGAAGCCGTCTGCAAAGCGGCAACAGAGCGTTACGGCGTGCCGGTTGTACCGATCGACGCGGCTGGCTTTTACGGTACCAAGAATCTCGGCAATCGCCTCGGCGGCGAGGCGATGTTCAAGTATGTCATCGGCANNGAGCTGGGCTTGCGCGTCCTGTCGACGCTTTCGGGCGATGCGCGCTTTCGCGAGGTGCAGACCATGCATCGCGCCGAAGCAACCATGGTGGTTTGCGCCAAGGCGCTGCTCAACGTCGCGCGCAAGCTTAAGGAGACCTATGGCGTGCCATTCTTTGAGGGCAGCTTCTACGGCATCCGCGACATGTCGCAATCGCTGCGCGATTTCGCGGCGCTGCTCGACGATGCCGATCTGAGCGCGCGTACGGAAGTCCTGATTGCGCGCGAGGAAGCCCGCGCCAACGCCGCGCTCGAGCCGTGGCGCCAGCGCCTGAAGGGTAAGCGCGTGCTGCTCTACACCGGCGGCGTCAAGTCCTGGTCGATCGTTTCCGCGCTGCAGGATCTGGGCATGGAAGTGGTGGCGACCGGCACCAAGAAATCCACCGAGGAAGACAAAGCGCGGATCCGCGAACTGATGGGGCCGGAGGCGAACATGATCGATGACGGCAGCCCGAAAGCGCTGCTCTCGGCCTACCAGGATCTGCGCGCCGACATCCTGATCGCCGGCGGCCGCAACCTCTACATGGCGTTGAAGTCGCGCATCCCGTTTCTCGACATCAACCAGGAACGCGAATTCGCCTACGCCGGTTACGCCGGCATGCCCGAACTGGCCAAGCAGCTCGCCCTGACCATCGGCAATCCCGTCTGGGAGGCCGTGCGCAAGCCGGCGCCGTGGGCTGCCGATCGGCGGCTTGGTACGCCGCTTACNNCGTCGGCAGCAAACCATGCCGCCATCTCGATCTCGACCCCGTCCGGCTTCAGTTCACCGCCAGCGTAGTCGGCGATGAAAGCAACCATCAACGAGTTCGGAAAGGGCCAGGGCTGGCTGCCGAAGTAGCGCAGGTTGGCGATCTCCAGGCCGACCTCCTCGCGGACCTCGCGCGCCGCACATTGCTCAAGTGTCTCGCCCGGTTCGACGAAGCCGGCGAGGGCGCTGAAGACACCGGGCGGGAAGCGGGGACTGCGCGCCAACAGCAGTTCGTCGCCGCGGGTGACCAGCACCATGACCGCCGGCGACAGGCGCGGATAGGCAAGCAGGCCACAAGCCGGACAGCGCATCGCCAGTTCGCCGACGTTTCTCTCCGTTGGTGTGGCGCAGGCACCGCAAAAGCGGTGGTTGTGCTGCCAGTCGAGCAGTTGGACGCCGCGGCCGGCGAGCATGAAGGCGTCCATGCCCATGAGGGTGAACACCTGCCGTAGGGGTACCAGACAATTGACCCATTGCGCCGGCAACTCGTCCAGTTCCGCCGCCAGGCAGGCGAGTCCGCGCCATTCGCCGACCGGCAGGACGTTGCGCAGAGTCGGCAGATCTTCGCGTCGGTGGCGCGGAAAGTCGCCAGCGCCGGTCGGATCGACAACCACCAGAGCGTTCTGGTGGCGTAGCAACCAGCAGACGGTCGCTTCCTCAGGCATCGCCGAGGCGCTGTTTCAGTGCGACGAGTTCGGCCTCCAGTGCGGCAAGTCGAGCCTCGATCTGGGTTAGACGGTCTGTCTCGGCCGCCGGCGCCGAATCAACGATTTCGACTTCGTTGCCGTCACCCAGGAGATGCAAGTAGCGGCTCTCCCGCTTGCCGGGTTCGCGCGGCAGCCGCGCCACGAAGGGGCCATCGTCGCGGGCGGCGAGTTGCTGAAGTGTGGTCTCGACATGGTTGGCGTCGTCAAAATGCGCCAGGCGACCGGCGCGGCCGCGCAGTTCGCCGGGCGTCTGCGCGCCGCGCAGGAACAGCTCGCAGACGATCGCCAGTTCCTGAGCCGAGAAGTGCAGCGAGCCGTACTCGCTGTTGCAGAAGCGATGGCGGTACTTGGCCACCCGACTGCCGAAACCGCCTTGCTCGCTGATCAGGTAACGCCGGACCAGGCCATCGACCACCTCCTGGACGGTCGATTCGTCGAGGTCTAAGACAGGATCTCGATTGCTCTTCTGGTTGCAGGCGTTGATCAGGGCATTGAGCGAAAGGGGATACTGCTCGGGCGTGGCGATTTCCTTTTCGATCAGACAACCGAGGACACGCGCTTCCAGTGGGTTGAGTTCCAGTTTCATCGGTGATTGGCCGCTAGGTCGGGGTGACCAATATACGCGCCGAGGCGGATGCTCAGCGCTGATCGGCAGGGTTGCCGCGAGCCCTTTATTCCATGGGCCGTCAGAGGACTGATTATTAGTGGAGTATAACTATCGACTATGGCCGATCGACTGGCGGTCGGAATGGAGATGCGCATGGCGGAGGATCGCCGACGATTGAACCGGGGAGCGGACGATGCGATCGGCGGCGGCACGCCGGCTGACCGTGCCAATCCTGACCGGCTGGTCTACGCGGACTGGTCGGAACGGCTGGAGATGGGCTTGCCGCTCATCGACGCCCAACACAAGCGCTTTTTCGAGCTGGCCGCGAGCTTTCAGGGCAACGGCGACGAAGTACGGGTCATCAAGACCCTGGCGATTCTGAGCGACTACATTCGCTCGCACTTGCGCGACGAAGAGGCCTTGATGGCCGCGGCGCATTACCCCGGTCTCGAAGCCCACCGCCGGCAGCATGCCGAGTTTCGCAGCCTGCTGGCGGCGCTCGTGGGTCGCGCACGACAGATGTCACTGGACGCAATTGCCGACGAGGTGAAGTTCCTCGTCAATGGCTGGTTCTACCGGCACATCATCACAGTCGACTTCGAATACGCCCCTTACCTCGTTCCGGGCCACTCGGGCAAGCCCGCAGCGCCCAAGGACAAGGGCACTTGAAGGCGAGGTGATACCGCCGTCCAGGCCGCGTCTTCC
>PMIF01000192.1 GCA_003157035.1 Rhodocyclaceae bacterium | reverse complement strand
CGAGGCGCTGGTCGGCACTGGCTTCCCCTATCGGTCTTTCGATCACATCGACGCCTATCTGGCGATTTTCAAGGAAATGACCCGCCGCACTGCCGGCGTCCGTCGCCCCGGTGCCGCCTCGCTCGACCTGGCCTACGTCGCCGCCGGACGGCTGGACGGCTTCTGGGAGTTTGGTCTGTCACCCTGGGACATGGCCGCCGGCGCGCTGCTGATCAGTGAAGCAGGCGGTTTGGTCGGGGATCTCGCCGGCGATGCCAATTACCTCGTCACTGGCAACATCGTCGCCGGCACACCAAAAGTATTCGGCCAAATCCTCAAGTTGATCGCCGACAATGGTGGTGCGGCGCTCGCTGCTTGACCAGCACGCGGCGGCCGTGACGACCGCGCACACGCCCATGATGCAGCAGTACCTGGCCCTCAAAGGCCAGCATCCTGAGCTGCTGCTGCTCTACCGCTTGGGCGATTTCTATGAGTTGTTCTACCAGGATGCCGAGAAGGCGGCGCGTCTGCTCGACATCACACTGACCAGCCGCGGTCAGTCGGCCGGTCGGCCGATCCCTATGGCCGGCGTTCCCTTTCACGCGCTCGAGCAGTACCTGGCCAAGCTGATCAAGGTCGGCGAGTCGGTGGCAATCTGCGAGCAAATCGGCGACCCCGCCACCAGCAAGGGACCGGTCGAGCGGGCAGTAACGCGTATCGTCACGCCCGGCACGCTGACCGACGCCAACCTGCTCGATGACCGGCAAGACTGTCTGCTGCTGGCGATAACCCAGGACCGGCAACGCGTTGGACTCGCCTGGCTCAATCTCGCCAGCGGCGATTTCCGCATGATGGAAACGACCTCCGCGCTGTGTCCGACGCAGATGGAACGCCTGCGGCCCGCCGAGATCCTCCTCCCGGACGATGCCCCAGAGCCCATGGGCACACGCGAAGCCGCCCTGCGGCGCCTGCCGGGCTGGCATTTCGACAGCCTGCAGGCACAGAGCCAAATCGCCGAGCATTTGGGCACGCGCGACCTCGCCGCCTTCCTGCCGGAAGTAGACGCACCGCTGGCGCTTGCCGCTGCCGGTGCCCTGCTCCAGTACGCGCGGTCGACGCAACTGCAAACGCTAGCGCACATCACGGCGCTGCGCTACGAACACGACGCGACCTACCTGCGCCTGGACGCGGCGACCAGGCGCAACCTGGAAATCACCGAGACGCTGCGCGGCCAACCGGCGCCGACCTTGCTGTCCTTGCTTGACACTTGTTCGACCGGCATGGGCTCGCGCTGGCTGCGCCATTGTCTGCATCACCCATTGTCTGATCGCCAGGAGGCCGCGCAACGGCACCAGGCCGTTGCCGGTTTGCTCGGCGACCAGGGCGACGGCCCGCATACGATGCTGCAACGCCTGTTGCGCGGCATGGCCGACATCGAGCGCATCGCCGCGCGCATCGCCTTGCGCAATGCCCGACCGCGTGATCTATCCTCGCTGCGCGACAGTTTGCAGCGGTTGCCCGAGCTTGCCGCTTTGGTAGCGCAAGCGACGGCGCCGTTGATGCAACGTGTTGTTGACGATCTATTGGCGCCGGCGGGCATTCTCGAACTCCTGGCGCAAGCCGTCGCGGCAGAGCCCAGCGTTCAACTGCGCGATGGCGGCGTCATCGCCGACGGCTTTGCGCCCGAACTCGATGAACTACGCGCCCTGCAAGCCAACTGCGGCGAATTCCTCATCGAACTGGAGAGCCGCGAACGAGAACGTACCGGCATCGCCAGCCTCAAGGTCGAATACAACAAGGTTCATGGCTTCTACATCGAGGTCAGCCACGCCAACACCGACAAGGTACCCGAGGACTATCGGCGACGACAGACCCTGAAGAATGCCGAGCGCTACATTACGCCGGAACTCAAGGCCTTCGAGGACAAGGCGCTGTCGGCCAACGAACGGGCACTGGTACTTGAGAAGCGCTTGTTCGAGGAACTGCTGACCGCGCTGGCGCCGGCGATTCCCAGCCTCCAGCGCATTGCTCGCGCTGTGGCGATGACCGATGGACTCACCGCCTTCGCGGTTGCCGCCGCGCGTCTCGATTGGCGATTGCCGCAATTCAGCGACGAGCCCGTAGTCGAGATCGTCGCCGGCCGTCACCCGGTGGTTGAACAGCAAGTCCGAGAGGCCAAGGAGAGCTTCATCGCCAACGACGCGCGCCTGGGTCCGACGCGCAAGCTGCTGCTGGTCACCGGACCGAACATGGGCGGCAAGTCGACCTACATGCGCCAGGTTGCGCTGTGCGTTCTGCTCGCCCATTGCGGTAGTTTCGTCCCCGCCGACACCTGTCGGCTCGGACCGATCGACGCCATCTATACGCGCATCGGCGCCGCTGACGATCTGGCCTCCGGGCGGTCGACGTTCATGGTCGAAATGACCGAAGCAGCGGCCATCCTGCACGGCGCCACGGCGCGCTCTCTAGTGCTGATGGACGAAATCGGTCGCGGCACATCGACTTTCGACGGCCTGGCGCTCGCCTTTGCCATCGCTCGCCACTTGCTCGACAAGAGCCAGGCATACACGCTGTTCGCCACCCACTATTTCGAACTGACGCGCCTCGCCCAGGACTACCGGCACTGCGCCAACATCCATCTCGATGCCGTCGAGCATGGCCACAAGATCGTCTTCCTGCATGCCGTCGAGGAAGGCCCAGCGTCGCAGAGCTATGGCATCCAGGTCGCTGCCCTGGCCGGCATCCCGGCCAGCGTCGTCCGCGATGCCAAGCGCCATCTGGTGCGGCTGGAAAATCGCGCAGCGGCGGCCGATCCACAACCCGACTTGTTCGCCGGCGTCGAGCCAGCCGCGGCGGCGCCACCGCATGCCGTGGTCGACGCCATACGCGATCTCGATCCCGACGTGCTGACGCCGCGTGAGGCGCTGGCAATGCTCTACGACCTGAAGAAACTCGTGCAGTGACGATAAGCCGCAGGCTTGCCGCGGCTGGTCACTGCCAGGTCTAGGCTCTCGTTCTCAGGTCGTTCGGCGGGCTAGTGGTGATGTCCGGCATCGCCATGGACGTGGCCATGACCGATCTCGTCCTGGCTGGCGGCGCGCACGGCAACAATGGTGCAGGAGAAGACCAAAGACATGCCGGCCAGGGGGTGATTGCCATCGACGACCACCTTGTCGTCGGCAATGTCCGTGATGGTGTATAGCTCGCCATCGTCGTCGCCGCCCTCGGTGGCACGCTCGAACTGCAGGCCGACCTCGATGTTGTCCGGAAACAGGTTGCGGTCCTCGATCTTGACCAACTCTGCGTCATAGTCGCCGAAAGCGTCTTCCGGCTGCAGCTTGATGTCGAAGACACCGCCCACCTCCTTGCCCTGAAGCTCCTCTTCGATACGCGGGAAGATCCCGTCGTAGCCACCGTGAAGATAGATCAGTGGCTCCTTGCCTTCGTCAATCAGTTCGCCGTCACTATCGGTGACGCGATACTCGAGTGTGACCACGGTGTCCTTAGCGACTTGCATGGGCTCGTTTTCCGTTCATTTGCTTGACCAGTTGAAAGACCTCAGCGGCGTGGCCCTTCGGGCTGACGTCGTAGAGCGCAGTGCGGATGATACCTTGCTTGTCGATGATGAAAGTCGAGCGCAAGAACGTCAGTTTGCGCTGGCCATCTTTCTCGCGGAACTGGCTGACTCCGTACTTGCGGCTGACATCGCCGTCCACGTCCGAGAGCAGCCGAACCGACAGCCCGTGCTTGTCGCGAAATTCCGCGTGGGCCAGGCAGTCGTCACGCGAAACGCCGAGCACGACGCAGTCGAGCTCATTGAATTCGTACTCGTGATCCGAGAACTCGGTCGCTTCGATGGTGCAATAGGGTGTGCCATCGCGGGGGTAAAAGAACACGACGGCACTCTGCTTGCCGCGCAGGGACGACAAGTCGAAAGTCTCCATATCCGCATCCGGTAGCTGGAACACCGGCGCCGACTGTCCGACAACAAGCATTGGCCAATACCCTCCGGGCAGGTTTGCGCCGATTCTATCCGAGCCTCGTTGCCTCGTCGCAAGTAGGTGCAACGAGGCGCATTGGTCACCCCGCAGCCGCTTGCTCGGTGACCTGGTAGCTTGGCAGTCAGACCGCCGGCGTCACCGCGCCCTCGTCATCGCGCGGCTGATGGGGACATTCGAGATAAGCATGGCAACGCATCTCGGTCAGCCGGGAGATTGCGCGCTGGAACTCCGCCGCCTGCAGGCCTTGCGCATAGAGTTGCTCGGCGGGGCAAACTGCGGCAATCAGCAACTTAACCTTGTGTTGGTAAAGGACATCGATCAGCCAGGTAAAGCGCCGTGCCTCGGACGCCATGTCGGGGCCCATCTCCGGCACCCCGGAAAGGAATAGGGTGTGAAAGCGATGGGACAAGTCCAGATAGTCGTTTTGCGAACGGGGCCCACCACAAAGCGTGGCGAAGTCAAACCAGGCGACACCCGGCGAGCGCCTGACCACCGGAATCTCCCGACCAAGCACGGTGATCGGGCGTTGGTGACCATCGCCGCCGACCAAACGATGAAAGGTCGCCTGTAGCTTCTGCTCGGCGGCGGCATCGTCTGGGGAAAGGTAGATGTCGGCTTGTTCGAGCGTGCGCAGGCGGTAATCGATGCCGGCGTCGACCTTGATCACGTCGAGCTTGTCGTTGAGCAGCTCGATCATCGGCTGCAAGCGGTCCCGTTGCAGGCCATTCGGATAGAGTCCATCCGGCGGATAGTTCGAGGTGATGCAGAAGATCACCCCGGCGTCGAACAGCGCGCTCATCAGCCGGCCGAGAATCATGGCGTCGGCGATGT
This sequence comes from Rhodocyclaceae bacterium, assembly GCA_003157035.1. Classification (GTDB taxonomy): domain Bacteria; phylum Pseudomonadota; class Gammaproteobacteria; order Burkholderiales; family Rhodocyclaceae; genus Fen-999. The sequence continues at coordinate 13,825 of PMIF01000192.1, read as the reverse complement.
CGGCGACGTGGAATTCGTCAAAGCAAAGCAGCCGCGTCTCGCGTCCCACCTGGGCAGCAACGCGCGCCAGCGGATCAGCCTCGTTGCGATAGCGTCTCAGCCGCTGATGCACCTCGGCCATAAAGGCGTGGAAATGCACACGCCGCTTGCGCGTATAAGGGACGGCAGCGAAGAAGCACTCCATGAGGAAGCTCTTGCCACGACCAACGCCGCCCCAGAACCAGGCGCCGCGCGGCAGTTCCGGATGCACCAACAACTTGCGCAACCGGGTCCTCCGTGCCGCCTTGAAGGCGACCAACTCGTCGTAAAGCTGCTGCAAGCGCATCGCCGCCATCAACTGCGCCGGATCGGCGACGGCACCGCGCGCCGCCATCGCCTCATTGAAGGCACGGATCATCCCGTCCTTGGGAACGTTCAGGATTCTGTGCGGCATGGACTCACTCTAGAAATGCAGCGAACGCTTATCCACGGCCAACGCGGCCTCGTGCATGGCTTCGGAAAGCGTCGGGTGCGCGTGGCAGATACGTGCGATGTCCTCACTCGAGGCAGAGAACTCCATCGCCACCACCGCCTCGGCAATCAGTTCCGACGCATTGTTGCCGATGATGTGAACCCCGAGAACGCGGTCGGTACGGGCGTCGGCGAGCATCTTGACGAAGCCGGTGGTGTCGCCCTGACCCAGTGCGCGACCGTTGGCCAGGAAGGGCATCTGCCCGACCCGGTACTCGATGCCAAGTTTCTTCAATTCTGCCTCGGTCTTGCCCACCCAGGCGATTTCCGGGTGCGTATACATGACCAGCGGAATGGCGTCGTAGTTCACATGCCCGGCCTGGCCCGCGATCAGCTCGGCGACCATGACGCCTTCTTCCATGCCCTTGTGCGCCAGCATGGCACCACGAACGACATCACCAACCGCCCAGATACCCGGCAGCGACGTCTGGCAATGCTCGTCGACCACCACCCGACCGCGGTCGTCGATCGGCAAGCCGACCGCTTCCGCGCCCAGGCCGTCCGTGTTGGCGACGCGGCCGACCGAGACGATCAGGCGATCGCATTCCAGGGTCTGGCTGGTGTCACCGATCTGGTATTCGACCTTGACGCCTTTGTCGCTGGCCGAAATCTTGTCAATCCTGACATCGAGATGGATCTTCAGCCCCTGCTTCTGGGTGAATACCTTCCAGGCTTCCTTGGCCACCGCCGGATCAGCCACGGCCAGAAAGTCAGGCAGCACTTCGAGGATCGTCACATCGGCGCCGAGGCGCTTCCACACCGACCCCAGTTCGAGGCCGATGACGCCAGCGCCGATGACGCCCAAACGCTGCGGCACCGAATCGAAGGACAGTGCACCGACATTGTCGCAAACGATGCGGTTGTCGACCGGAACGCCTTCAAGATGGCGCGGCCGTGACCCAGTGGCGATAATGACATTCTTGGCGGCAACGATCTCGCTGGCCGCTGGCGAAGTCACCTCGACCTGCCAGTAGTCGTTCTCGTGGCCGACGAAACGGCCGTGGCCGGACAAGAGCGTGATCTTGTTCTTCTTGAACAAGCTCTTGATACCCGCAGTCAGCTGATTGACGATGTTGTCCTTGCGCCGGACCATCGTCGTCACGTCGACGTGCACATTCTCGACGCCAATGCCATGCATGACAAAGGCGTGATTGGCCTGATCATAGAGCTCCGACGACTGCAGCAGGGCTTTCGATGGAATGCAGCCGACGTTGAGGCAAGTCCCGCCTAACCGTACCTCACCCTTGGGGTCGGCATAGCTCTCCCGCTCGATACACGCCGTCTTCAGGCCCAGTTGGGCAGCGCGGATGGCTGCCACGTAGCCGCCTGGACCGCCGCCGACAACCACGACGTCGAATTGTTTGTTCATCGACTATGCCTCCCGAAGGGCCGCCCCGAGGGAGGCAGCGCCCCCCGTGGGGGCAGCGAATGAAATGAGCGTGGGGGCCATTTTTTCTCCTTACAGATCGAGCAGCAGTCGCGCCGGATCTTCCAGCGCTTCCNNTCGTAGGACATGGCGAGGTAGTTGATTGGCCGGATGACGATCTGGCCATTCTCGACCACTGGCCGATCCTTGGTGGCATGAATGCCGAGGATGGCCGACTGCGGTGGGTTGATGATCGGCGTCGATAGCATCGAGCCAAACACACCGCCGTTGGAAATCGAGAACGTACCGCCGGTCAGTTCCTCCAGCGTTAGCTTGCCATCCTTGGCCTTGCCGCCGAACTCGGCGATCTTCTTCTCGATCTGCGCCAGGCTCAACTGGTCCGCATCGCGAAGAATCGGCACCACCAGGCCGCGCGGACTCCCGACAGCGATGCCAATGTCGAAGTAACCGTGGTAGACGATGTCGTTGCCGTCGATCGAGGCATTGAGGATTGGGTACTTCTTCAAGGCGTGCACCGCCGCCTTGACGAAGAAGGACATGAAGCCGAGCTTGACACCATGCTCCTTCTCGAACCTGTCCTTGTATTTGTTGCGCAGATCCATGACCGGCGCCATGTTGACCTCGTTGAAGGTGGTCAAAATGGCGTTGGTCGATTGGGATTGCACCAGACGCTCGGCAACGCGGGCGCGCAACCGCGACATCGGCACGCGCTGTTCCGGCCGCTCGGCAATGATGGCGTCGGCCGTCACCACCGAGGGCTGGGGCAAGGCAGCCTTCGCCGCCGGTGGCGGAACTGCCGGCGCGGCTGCAACCGGCGCTGGCGCCGGCCGGGCTGTACCCGTGACATCTTCCTTGAGGACGCGCCCACCCGGACCGCTGCCTTTGACTTCGCCGGCAGCCAGGCCCTTCTCGGCCATCAACTTGCGCGCCGCAGGACCGGCCACGGCAGCGGTAGCAGCTTTGGCTTCAGCCACCGGTGCAACAGCAGGCGCTTTCGTTGCTGCGGCCGTTGCGCCGGCAGCAGCCTTCGCCGCGGTGTCGATCTGGGCGATGACGTCGCCCGAAGTAACCGATTCGCCGTCGCCCTTGATGATCTTGATCAGCACGCCGGCGTCGGGCGCCGGCAATTCGAGCACGACCTTGTCGGTCTCGATGTCGATCAGGTTCTCGTCGCGGGTAACCGCCTCACCTTCCTTGCGATGCCAGGACACCAGTGTCGCTTCGGAAACGGATTCCGAGAGCTGAGGAATTTTGACGTCGATGATCATGATCTCTCCGTTATTTCACGCCGAGTGCAGCGTTGACGACTTCTTGTTGTTGAATCACATGCTTGGCCGCATAGCCGACCGCCGGCGACGCCGATGCGGGACGGGCCGCCACATCCAGCATCTGCCCCTTCTTCAGCACCTTGGTCAGGGTATGGTGCTTGGCATACCAGGCACCCTGGTTGAGCGGCTCTTCCTGGCACCAAACGATGTGCCTGGCGTTCGGATACTTCTGCAATTCCTCGGCAAAGCGGCGATCGTCCATCGGGTAGAGTTGTTCGATGCGGATGATGGCCACGTTGTCCAGGGCCAGTTCGCGCCGCTCGGCCAGCAAATCGAAATAGACCTTGCCGGCACAGGCGATGACGCGCGTCACCTTCTTGGCATCGACCTCGTCGATTTCGCCGATCACCGTGTGGAAGGGGCCGCGCGCCAATTCTTCCAACGGCGACGTAGCGTCCTTCAGGCGCAGCAGCGACTTGGGCGTCATGACGATCAGCGGTTTGCGCTGCTTGCGCAACATCTGCCGGCGCAGCAAGTGGAAAATCTGGCCGGCCGTGCTCGGCATGCAGACCTCCCAGTTGAAATCCGCCGACAACTGCATGTAACGCTCCAGCCGCGCCGACGAGTGCTCCGGTCCCTGGCCCTCGTAACCATGCGGCAGCAACAACACCAGGCCGCAGCCTCGGCCCCACTTCGCCTCGCCCGACGAGAGGAACTGGTCGATCACTACTTGCGCGCCGTTGGCGAAGTCGCCGAACTGCGCTTCCCAGACCACCAATTCGTCGGGCGTCGCCGTCGCGTAACCATATTCGAATGCCAGCACTGCTTCTTCCGACAGTACCGAGTCGTAGCAGTAGAAGCTCCCCTGCTGGTCGCCAATGCGCTGCAACGGCCACAAGGTACCCTCGTTCCAGCTGTCGCGATTTTGGTCGTGAAGTGCGGCATGGCGATGGAAGAAGGTGCCCCGGCCGACGTCCTCGCCCGAAATGCGCACGCTGAATCCGGCGGCGAGCAGCGACCCGTAAGCGAGGTTCTCGGCCATGCCCCAATCGACCGGCAACTTGCCGGTACCCATGGCGCGGCGATCGTCGATGATCTTCTTGACGCGCGAGTGAAGAACGAAATCAGCCGGAATGTCGGTCAGCCGCTCGGCCAGGCGGCGCAACTCCTTGATGGCAACAGCGGTATCGCACTTCTCGGTATAGCGCACGCCGGCGTGCGACGACCAGTCGACAGCGAACTTGCTCTTGTAGTTGGTGATCACCGGATCGACCAGGTGGCGTCCTTCGTCGAGCGCCGCACGATAATCCTTGATCATCTGTTCCGGCTCGTCGGCCGCAACGACGCCAGCGGCGGCAAGGCGGTCGGCGTAAAGCTTGCGCGTACCCGGGTGACCGGCAATCTTCTTGTACATCAGCGGCTGCGTCACCATCGGCTCATCCTGCTCGTTGTGGCCGAGCTTGCGGAAGCAGACGATATCGACGACGACATCGCGCTTGAATTCCTGGCGGAAGTCGACCGCCATCTGGGTAACGTAGGCCACTGCTTCCGGATCGTCACCGCTGACGTGAAAGATGGGTGCTTCGACCATCTTGAAGATGTCGGTGCAATACAGCGACGAGCGGTAGTCACGCGGATCGGAGGTGGTGAAGCCGATCTGATTGTTGATGACGATATGCACCGTGCCGCCAGTACCATAGCCGCGCGTCTGGGAGAAGTTGAGCATCTCCTGATTGACGCCCTGGCCGGACACCGCGGCATCGCCGTGGATCAGTACGGGCATCACCTGCGACTTTCCCGGATCGCCGCGTCTGACCTGACGGGCATAGACCGAACCCTCGACGACCGGGTTGACGATCTCCAGNNGACGAATAGCCCATGTGGTACTTGACGTCACCGGCCGACAAATCCTGCGCTTTCTTGCCTTCGAATTCTTCGAACAGCATCTTCGGCTGCTTGCCGAGCGTGTTCACCAATACGTTGAGACGACCGCGGTGGGCCATGCCGATGACAATCTCCTCGACCCCATGGGCACCGCAAACCTGGACCAGTTTGTCCATGGCCACAATCGTCGATTCGCCGCCCTCGAGCGAGAAGCGTTTCTGGCCGACGTAGCGGGTATGCAGGTAGCGCTCGAGCGTCTCGGCGGCGGTCAGGCGCTCAAGCAGGCGACGACGATCTGCCGCCGAAAAGGTCGGGGTCGCGCGACTGGATTCCAAACGAGCCTGAATCCAGCGCTTCTGCGCAACTTCGGTCAGGTACATGTACTCGGCACCGATCGAACCGCAATAGACCTTGCGCAGGGTCTCGAGAATCTCCCGTAGCGTCGCCCGCTCGCTCTGCGCGACATAGGACCCGCAATTGAATTCCTGGCCGAGATCCGCCTCCGTGAAACCGTAGAAGGACGGTTCGAGTTCCTGGATCGCCGGTCGCTCGTGACGCTTGAGCGGATCCAGTTGCGCCCAACGATTGCCCAGAAAGCGGTAGGCGTTGATCAACTGAAGCACCTTGACCTGCTTCTCGCCCTGCGCACCGCTGATACGCACCGGCACGTGCAGCGTGCCTTCCTTTGCGCGTTGGGCAAAGGACGCCATCACTGGTGCGTGGGCGACGTCCGGCCCCTGATACTGGCCGGCTCCCGGCAAACTCACCAGCTTGTCGAAATAGTTGCGCCAGACGTCGGTGACGGAGCCCGGATTGTCAAGATACTTCTCGTACAGTTCCTCGATGAATGGCGCATTGGCGCCAAACAAGTAGGAATTGGCCAACAATTGGTTCATCATGCCTGCACCTCTTGGGGTCGGGTGGTTGATGTTGGTCGGCAGCCGGCGGGAACTGTCTCCGGCTCCCGCCGAACACCATCAGCGCTTGTCGATCGACGGCACGTCGCGCCTGACAGCACCGGTATACAGTTGCCGTGGCCGGCCGATCTTCTGGTCGGGGTCGCCGATCATCTCGTGCCACTGGGCGATCCAGCCGATGGTGCGCGCCATGGCGAAAATGCCGGTGAACAGCTGGGTCGGAATGCCCAACGCTTTCTGCACAATGCCCGAGTAGAAGTCGACATTGGGATAGAGCTTCTTCTCGATGAAGTACTCGTCCTGGAGAGCGATGCGCTCAAGCTCCAAAGCCAACTTGAACAGCGGGTCGTCGTGCAAACCGAGTTCGTTCAGCACCTGGTGGCAGGTCTCGCGCATCAGGGTCGCCCGCGGATCGAAATTCTTGTAGACGCGATGACCGAAACCCATCAGCTTGAAGCCGTCGTTCTTGTCCTTGGCGCGCTTGATGTATTCCGGCACGCGCGAGACATCGCCGATCTCTTCGAGCATCTTCAGGCAGGCCTCGTTGGCCCCGCCGTGGGCCGGTCCCCACAAACAGGCAATGCCGGCGGCGATACAGGCGAACGGATTGGCGCCGCTGGAACCGGCCATGCGCACCGTCGAGGTTGACGCATTCTGCTCGTGGTCGGCATGGAGAATCAGGATGCGGTCGAGAGCGCGTGCCAGCACCGGATTGGGTACATACGGCTCGCATGGGCTGGCGAACATCATGTACATGAAGTTCTCGGAGTAACCGAGGTGGTTCTGTGGATACATCTGCGGCATGCCGCGCGAATACTTGTAGGCCATGGCAACGATGGTCGGCATCTTGGCGATCAGCCGGATCGCCGCCACCAAGCGGTGCTCGGGGTTCGCGATGTCCAAGGAATCGTGGTAGAAGGCCGACAGGGCACCTACCAGGCCGACCAGCACTGCCATCGGGTGCGAATCCCGGCGAAAGCCCTGCATGAAGCGGGTCATCTGCTCATGCACCATGGTATGGCTCTTGACCCGCTTACTCCAGTCGTCCTTCTGCGTGGTGTTGGGCAACTCACCATGCTTGAGCAGATAGCAGACTTCCAGGAAGTCGCAATGCACGGCCAGTTGTTCGATCGGATAGCCGCGATAAAGCAGCTCGCCTTTGTCGCCGTCGATATAGGTGATCGACGATTTGCACGAAGCCGTCGACATGTAGCCAGGGTCGAAGGTAAAGAGGCCGGTTTTCGCGTTAAGGGCGCGAACGTCTACGACGTCCGGGCCGATGGTGCCGGAATAGATCGGCAGGTCGACTGCCTTGCCATCAATGCTCAGAGTTGCCGTGCGCTGGGTGTCCATACCATTCCTCTCGGTTAGTCCAAACGGCAGGATTCCGGCGAACCCGCAACGCCCTGACGGCGCAACGTTTCAACCATGCCCTGCAACTGCGGATCGTCTGTCCCCGCTCGTCCGCTTACGAGTTCCCACAAATCGTGGTCTTCCATTGCCAGCAACCTCTCGAGGGCCGCTTGGTCCTGCTCGCTGATACTGTTACCGACACGCTGCCAATACCGCTGAAAAACGATATCCAGCTCCAGCAAGGCGCGCCGGCAATGCCAGCGTAGCTTTTCCAGCCGAACGCGCTCCTGCTCATCCATGGCCTATACGGCGCGGCGGACCATCAGGTCCTTGATCTTGCCAATCGCCTTGGTCGGATTGAGTCCCTTGGGACACACATCGACGCAGTTCATGATCGTGTGGCAGCGGAACAGCCGATAGGGGTCGTCGAGGTTGTCCAGGCGCTCGCTGGTCGCCTGGTCGCGCGTATCGGCGATAAACCGATACGCTGCCAGCAGGCCGGCCGGGCCGACGAACTTGTCCGGGTTCCACCAGAACGACGGGCACGAGGTCGAGCAGCAGGCGCAGAGAATGCACTCGTAGAGCCCATTCAGCTCCTCACGCTCCTCGGGCGTCTGCAGGCGTTCGGTCTCGGGAGGCGGATCGTTGTTGATCAGATAGGGCTTGATCGAGTGGTATTGCTTGAAGAACTGAGTCATGTCGACGATCAGGTCGCGGATCACCGGCAAGCCGGGCAGCGGCCGCAAGACAATCGGCTTTCCCTCCGGCAGCGAGTCCAGCGCCGTCAGGCAGGCCAGGCCATTGCGACCGTTGATGTTGAGAGCATCCGAGCCGCAGACGCCCTCGCGACAGGAACGACGAAAAGCGATCGAATCGTCCTTGGCCTTCAGCTTCACCANNTTGAATTGCAGCGTGCGCGTAGTCATCGGCTTTGGTCCTTGCTTAATAGGCGCGCTTCTTCAGGGCGATGGTTTCGACGGTCAGCGGCGTCAGCTTTACCGACTTGTAGTCCAGACGATTGCCATCCCTGAACCAGAGGCTGTGCTTGAGCCAGTTGTTGTCGTCACGACCATTGGGATGTTCCGGCGTGTCGGGAGCATCATCGCGCACATGGGCACCGCGCGATTCCTTGCGGGCCTCGGCGGAGACCATGGTCGCCACGGCAACCTCGATCAAGTTATCCAGCTCGAGCGCCTCAACGCGCGCCGTATTGAAGACCACGGACTTGTCCGCGATCTCCGTCGCGGCCACCTGCTGCTTGATTTCCAGGATGCGCTCGACGCCCGCCTTGAGCTTGTCGGCAAAGCGAAAGACGCCGCAATGGGTCTGCATCGAGCGCCGCAGGGCCAACTGCGTCTCATGCACGTTGGCGCCGCCCTTCTGGCCATTGAGGCGGTCGAGCCGGGCCAGGGTCTTGTCGATCTCGCCCAGGGGCAAAGGCATCAACGCCTTGGGCGACTTCTTCAACTCTTCCACCGCCGTCTCGCCGGCCGACTTGCCGAACACCAGCAGGTCGAGCAGCGAGTTGGTGCCCAGGCGGTTGGCACCGTGCACGGAAGCGCAAGCGCACTCGCCGGCGGCGTAAAAGCCCGGCACCACTGCGCTCTTGGCCTGGCCTTGCGGCACAACCACCTGGCCGTGATAGTTGGTCGGGATGCCACCCATCTGGTAGTGAGCGGTCGGCACCACGGGGATCGGCGCCTTGATCGGATCGACACCGGCAAACTGGATCGAAATCTCGCGGATGCCAGGCAGACGCTTCATGATCACGCCCGGTTCCAGGTGCGTGATGTCCAGCAAGACAAAATCCTTGTGCGGACCGCAACCGCGCCCCTCGTTGATCTCGGTGGTCATGGCGCGCGACACCACGTCGCGCGAAGCGAGGTCCTTGGCGTTTGGTGCATAGCGCTCCATGAAACGCTCGCCGTTGCTGTTCCTGAGAATGCCACCTTCGCCGCGTACGCCTTCGGTAATCAGTACGCCAGCGCCAGCGACACCAGTCGGATGGAACTGCCAGAACTCCATGTCCTCGAGCGGAATACCGGCGCGCGCCGCCATGCCGAGACCGTCGCCGGTATTGATAAAGGCGTTGGTCGAACTGTAGAAAATACGCCCGGCACCGCCAGTGGCGAAGATCGTCACCTTGGCGTGGAAGACGACAATCTCGCCAGTCTCCATGTCCATGGCGGTGACGCCCAGCACCGTACCTTCGGCGTCGCGAATCAGGTCGAGCGCCATCCACTCGACGAAGAACTGCGTGTTGGCCTTTACGTTGCGCTGGTACATCGCATGCAACATCGCGTGACCGGTGCGGTCGGCCGCGGCGCAGGAGCGGCGAACCGGCTTCTCGCCAAAATTCGACATATGGCCACCGAACGGCCGCTGGTAAATCTTGCCGGCATCGGTGCGATCGAACGGCATGCCGTAATGCTCGAGTTCGATCACGCACTCGTTGGCCTTGCGACACATGAACTCGATGGCATCCTGGTCACCGAGCCAGTCGGAGCCCTTGACCGTATCGTACATATGCCAGTGCCAATGGTCCTCCTCGGAGTTGCCGAGGGATGCCGCGACGCCGCCCTGGGCCGCGACCGTATGCGAACGGGTCGGAAAAACCTTGGTCAATACTGCCGTCTTGAATCCGGACTCAGACAACTGGATGGCGGCACGCAGCCCGGCACCGCCGGCACCGACAATCACCGCATCAAAAGTTCTAACCGTGTATTTCGCCATTACAGCCCCCAAAGGATCTGGATCGTCCACCCGGCATAACCGACCAACGCCAGCAGCGTCAACACGTGGAGCGTCAACCGAACCGCAGTCGGTTTGACGTAGTCCATCCAGATGTCACGAATGCCGACCCAGGCGTGGTAGCAAAGGCTGAGGACAAAAATGAAGGAAATGAAACGTATGAACGGATGACTCATCAAGGCATGCCAGCCTTCGTAGCCGCCTGCCGAAAGTGGCAGCAGAATCGCCATTAACAGCGTGTACGCGACCATGACGCCAGCGGTGACACGCTGCGCCAACCAGTCCTTGAGTCCATAGTGGGCTCCGACGACGACACGGTTCACCATAGTTTCACCCCCAGCAGCACGGTCAAGGCCAGGCTGACTACCAGCACTGCCACTGCCGACGCCCACGCCTGCTCTTTTTCGATGCCAATGTGCATATCCAGCAACAGGATACGAATGCCCATGCAGAAGTGGTGCAGGTATGACCACATTAGCCCGAGCAGGATCAGTTTCACGAGCGGATGGCCGACTACGCTCTTGAAGGTCTCGAAGCTATCCGGAGATCCGAGCGACAGGCTCAGCAGCCAGATCAGGGCGGGTAGCATCAGGAACAGGCCGGCGCCACTCACCCGATGCAAAATGGACACCCAGCCTGGCAATGGCAGCTTGATTTCGAACAGATTCAGGTACTTCGGCCGCCTCTTGGCGATCTCAGACATACGCGAACTCCTCTGTTTGTTTCAGTGCAGCAATTATCGCCTATAGACACGTTTTACCACGGTAAAAGTATCAATTATCGCCTTCGGTGAACCCCGCCAATCCAGTGCCAATGCAGCTCCTCAGCCCAGTTGGTTGATGTAGGCATGACTGGCGGTCGAGTACAACCCGCGTCGCCATTCCATCGGCTTGTCGGCGTAGCTGTAGCTCACCCGCTCCACGGACAACAACGGCGCGCCTTCGGCCACGCCGAGGATCTCAGCGCTGACGCGGTCGGCGGCAACGGCGCGCAGCCTTTCCTCCGCACGAACCATGCGTACGCCGAACTGCGATTCGAACAACGAATAGAGCGAGCCTTGCCATGTTTTGAGCTCATCGAGCGAAATCCCGGCGAAGGTGTTGCCGGGAAGGTAAATCTCGTCAAGAACAACTGGCTTGTCCGAGAATTCGAGCACCCGTCGCACGACGATAATTGAATCAGCCAGGTTCAGACCAAGGACACGCGCCGCCTCTGGACCCGCTTTGGCCCGCCAGCACTCGAGCGGTACGCTGCGCGACTGCCCCATTTCGCCTTCCAGGGCAGTAAGGCGGAGGAAGCGAAAGAATGCACGCGGGTCGTTATGCGACGCGACGAAAGTGCCCTTGCCCTGCTTGCGGACCAATAGGTTCTCGGCCGCGAGTTCGTCGACAGCCTTACGCACAGTCCCTTGCGACACGCTGAAGCGCTGCGCCAACTCCGACTCGCTCGGAATAGCCTCACCGGGACGCCACTGCCCCCCCGCCAACGACTGCAGCATCAGGGTTTTGATCTGGCGGTAGAGTGGACTGAAGGTGGGCGATACCTGGATCATGGGCGAATTGGAACACAATTTCCCTATCGCGTCTATAGATCATCTTATGTCTTATATATGTTATATAATAGCTTTCACAACAGAGTACTTGCCGCCCTGCCAAATTCTGCTATGCTCCTTCGGTTTCGATCTGCTTGAACCCCAAAATCTTCTAGGAGTCCCTCATGGCAAAAGCCGCAGTACGTGTCGCCGTCACCGGTGCCGCCGGACAAATCGGTTATGCATTGCTGTTCCGAATTGCCAGCGGCGAGATGCTTGGCAAGGACCAACCGGTCATTCTGCAGATGCTGGAATTGCCCATCGACAAAGCCCAGCAGGCCCTCAAGGGCGTCATGATGGAACTCGACGATTGCGCCTTCCCGTTGCTTGTCGGCATGGTCGGCACTGGCGATGCCAAGCTTGCCTTCAAGGACGCCGACTACGCGATGCTCGTCGGTGCCCGACCGCGCGGTCCTGGCATGGAGCGCAAGGATCTGCTGATGGAGAACGCCAAGATCTTCATCGAGCAGGGCAAGGCCCTCAACGAAGTCGCCAGCCGCGACGTACGCGTACTCGTAGTCGGCAATCCAGCCAACACCAACGGCTACATTGCCATGAAATCCGCGCCAGATCTGCCCAAGGCCAACTTCACGGCCATGCTGCGCCTCGACCATAACCGCGCCAAGTCCATGCTCGCCGCCAAGGCTGGCAAGCCCGTGGATAGCGTGGACAAGATGATTGTCTGGGGCAACCACTCGCCAACCATGTATCCGGACATCCGCTTCGCCTCGGTCGCAGGCAGCTCGGCACCAACCCTGGTCGACGAGGCTTGGTACAAGAGCGAATACATCCCCAAGGTGGGCAAGCGCGGCGCTGCCATCATCGAAGCGCGCGGGCTCTCCTCCGCTGCCTCGGCCGCCAATGCCGCCATCGACCACATGCACGACTGGGCGCTCGGCTCCAACGGCAAGTGGGTGACCATGGGCATTCCCTCCGACGGTTCCTACGGCATCCCGCAGGACATCCTCTACGGTGTGCCGGTGATCTGCACTCCGGGCAAGTACGAACGTGTCACCGGCCTGGCAATCGACGCCTACTCGCGCCAGATGATGGACAAGACGCTGGCCGAGCTCCAGGAAGAGCAGGACGGCGTCAAGGCGCTGCTCGGCTAACCAGGATCGCGGGATGGAATCCGTCGTGACCTCGCGACTCCATCCCGCCGCCGTACTCTACGGCGGCGGCAGGCCGTTCCCTGCGCTTGCTGCCTGCGAACACTATGCCGGCAGCGAAAAGCTGCTGCTGAAGGCGCTCGGCCTGCAGATCAAGTCGCCCATCTTCGATATCACTGCCGACTGCGAAGACGGAGCGCCGGCGGGCCACGAACGCGAACACGCGCAAATGGTCGCCGAACTGATCACCAGCGCGGCCAACCACAGCGGCCGTCTCGGTGCCCGCATCCACGATGTGCGCCACATTGCCTGGCGCGAGGAACTCGATATCCTGATCGGCAGCGCCGGTCAGCGCGTCGCCTACATCGTGCTACCCAAGGCGGAATGCGCTGACGACGCGCTGACGCAGATCGGCGCGCTCGACCAGGCTCGGCAACGTCATGGCGTCAGGCGCGAAATTCCGGTGCACGTTCTGATCGAAACGCCGCGCGCGCTTCACGAGGTCTGGCAGATCGCCGCACTGCCCCATGTCGAGTCGATCGATTTCGGTCTCATGGATTTCGTCAGCGCCCATCATGGCGCCATTGCCGGCGCGGCCATGCGCTCACCGGGGCAATTTTCGCATCCACTGATTGCCCGCGCCAAATGCGCGATCGCCGCGGCTGCGCTTGGCAATGGCGTTGTCCCCAGCCACAATGTCACCACCGAATTTCGCGACCCATCGATCGTCACTGCCGATGCCCTTCGCGCCCGCCAGGAGTTCGGCTACCTGCGCATGTGGAGCATCCACCCNNGTTCGGCTACCTGCGCATGTGGAGTATTCATCCCAACCAGATCGAGCCCATCGTCGCGGCGATGCGGCCGGATTTCGCCGAGGTGGATCTGGCCGCGGAGATTCTGCTTGCAGCGCAGGATGCCCAGTGGGGACCGACGCAACATCAGGGCCGCTTGCATGACAGGGCCTCTTACCGGTATTTTTGGGAACTACTTCAGCGGGCCAAAGCCACAGGCATGAGACTCCCGACAGAAGCGCAATCCCGCTTTTTCGCTTGATC
>PMIF01000158.1 GCA_003157035.1 Rhodocyclaceae bacterium | reverse complement strand
GGATCGAGCACCGCCACGGTCAGTCCGTCTTCGCCGAAGTACTTCTTCGCCACTGCCTGAACTTCGTCGGCGGTTACCGAACGCAACTGGTCGATCACTTTGTCGTAATCCTGCCAGCGCAAGCCACTGGCCATGAAACCGCCGATTTCCATCGCCTGGGCCATCATGGAATCGCGCTTGTAAACCTGAGCCGCGATCAGATTGGTCTTCACCCGGGCCAGTTCCTCGGCCGTCACACCGTCATCCTGGACACGCTTGAGCTCACCGCGCAAGGCAGCCTCCAGTTCANNCGCCCCGCAGCGTCGCATCGTAGCCGGCACCGGCTGACTGGGCGATCTTCTGGCCGCGAACGAGATCCTTCTGCAGGCGCGCGGCGTCATTGCCGTCGAGGACTGCCGACAGCACTTCCAACGCGTAGGGATCGCGGTCGTGGTCGACGTCCACCAACTTCGGCGTTTTCCAGGCCAGGGCGACATAGGGCAGCTTGGCCGGCGCCTTCACCGTCACCCGGCGGATACCTGTCTGTTCCGGCTCACTAGGCGATCGTCGCGCCGGCAGGGGCCGCACCCTGACCTTTCCGTAAGTCTTTTCGGCCAACCGGAAGACCTGTTCATGGTCGACGTCGCCAACGACGACCAGATAAGCATTGTTCGGCACATACCATTGCCGGTACCAAGCGCTGGCATCCTGCCAGGTCATCTGTTCGATGTCGTCCATCCAGCCGATGACCGGCCGCCGGTAAGGGTGGGCCGTAAACATCGCCGCGTGCAGGGCCTCGTGCACCAAAGCCTGCGGATTGTCTTCGGTGCGCATGCGCCGCTCCTCGATGACCACCTTGTTCTCGGCGGCGAAATCCGCGGCAGTCAGGCGCAGGTTGGCCATGCGGTCGGCCTCGAGTTCCATCATTTCTGGCAGGGCCTTTTTCGGCACAATCTGGAAATAGGCCGTGTAGTCCTGGTTGGTGAAGGCATTGTCGCGACCGCCGGCCTCGGCGACAATCCGGTTGAAGGCGTTGCCCGGAACCTTCTTGGTGCCTTTGAACATCATATGTTCGAGCATGTGGGCAACACCGGAAGTGCCGTCCTTTTCGTCGATGGCGCCAACGCGATACCAGACCATGTGCACCACGGTCGGTGCGCGATGATCTTCCTTGACCACCACGGCCATGCCATTGGCAAGTTGCTTCTCGAAGGTATCGGCCGGCGGCGCAGCGTTTGCCAACGTGGCCAGCGCCAGCAAGGGCGCAATCAGACTCAGTCTGCTCATGTCAGTGTAAGGGCCTCTGTTAGAATGATTTTTCCTGACCGGCGATCATACCCCGGCAGCGCCTACGACATCCAATCCCATGTTTGGTTTCCTGAAGAAAGACTCGACGCCATCCGGCGCAGATAAAGACTCCTCCTGGACCGCGCGGCTCAAGTCCGGCCTGTCCCGCACGCGGGCCCAGTGGGGAGGCAAGCTCGGCAGCCTGTTTTCTCGCGCCCGGATCGACGACGATCTGCTCGAGGACCTCGAGGCCACGCTGTTGATGGCGGATTGCGGTGTCGACGCCACCACATGGCTGCTCGACGAGTTGAAACAGCGCGTCAAGCAGAACCGGTTGCAGACGCCCGCCGAGCTCAGAGCAGCGCTGATCGAACTGCTGCGCGGCCTGTTGGCACCGCTGGAGCGGCCGATCGATTTCGCCGCTCACAAACCGTTCATCGTCATGATTGCCGGCGTCAACGGCGCTGGCAAGACGACTTCCATCGGCAAGCTGGCCAAGCGCTTCCAGCAGGACGGCAAGTCGGTACTGCTTGCCGCCGGCGACACGTTCCGCGCCGCAGCCAGCGAACAGTTACAGGAATGGGGCAGGCGCAACGACGTGCCCGTGATCAGCCAGGAATCCGGCGATTCGGCAGCCGTCGTCTTCGATGCCATCAGCGCCGCACGGGCGCGCAACATTGATGTGGTCCTCGCCGACACCGCTGGCCGGCTACCAACACAGCTGCACCTGATGGAAGAGATCGCCAAGGTCCGTCGCGTCGTCCAGAAGGCCGACAGCAGCGGCCCGCATGAAGTCATTCTGGTGCTCGACGCCAACATCGGCCAGAACGCGATCACCCAGGTGCAGGCGTTCGACAAGGCGATCGGCGTCACCGGACTCATCATCACCAAGCTCGACGGTACCGCCAAGGGCGGGGTGCTGGCGGCCATCGCCCGCCAATGCCCGAAGCCGGTCCGCTTTATTGGCGTCGGCGAAGGCATCGATGACCTGCAGCCGTTTTGCGCTGCGGACTTCGTCGACGCTCTTTTCGACCAGTAACGACCGAGCCGGAATGGAGTCGTTGTGAAGAACATTCGAACCCTCATCTACTTTTTCGCCATCGTCGCCACCGCCCCCACGCTCGCGGTCGAGCCGACACCAACGCGCCCGGTCGCCGACACCTACCATGGCGTCACCGTCGAGGACCCCTACCGCTGGCTGGAGGACGCCGCCGCTCCTGAGGTGAAGGAGTGGAGTGCCAAGCAGACGCAGCAGGCGCGGCAATATCTTGACGGCTTGCCGTTCCGGCAGAAGATCTTCGATCGGCTGATGACGCAAACGACAACGGCATCGAGTTCCTATGCCAAGCTCAGCACCGCTGGGGGAAGAATCTTCGCNNCTCGATCCCGCCGGCAATACGGCCATCGACTGGTTCGTGCCATCGCCCGACGGCAGGTTGTTGGCTGTATCGTTGTCGCAAAATGGCAGCGAAGACGGTTCGCTGCACATCTTCGACGTGGCGACGGGCCGGGAATCCGGCGAGGTCATTGCCCGCGTCCAGTATCCGACGGCCGGCGGCAGCCTGGCCTGGCAAAGCGACAGCAAGGGATTCTGGTATACCCGTTACCCGGGACCGGAGCGACCCGCCGAGGAACAGCATTTCTTCCAGAGGCTGTATTGCCACAAACTCGGCGCTCCGCTCGCCGAGGATGCGCTGGTTCTCGGCGAGGGGCTACCCAAGGTCGCCGAGATCTTTGTCCGTGCTGGCCGTGCCGGTGCGCCGCTACTGGTTTCCGTTGCCAACGGTGACGGTGGCGAATTCGCCCAGTACCTCATCGACAACGACAACCGCGTACGCCAGATCAGCCGATTCGAGGATCAGGTGGTGGCTGCGACAATCGGGCCCGACAACAACCTGTACCTGGTTTCGCGCCAGGATGCGCCGCGCGGCAAGCTGCTGAAGCTCAGCCTGCGGCAGCCAAACCTGGGCCAGGCGCGCACCATCGTCGCCGAGTCCGAGGGCGTCTTGCAGTCGGAAGGCGAGTTCGGCGGCGCCTCGGTATTGGTCACCAAGCACGCGCTCTACCTGCGCCAGTTGGTCGGTGGTCCGACGCAGATTGCCATCTACAGTCACGCTGGACGCCCGCTGGGACACCTGCCGCTTCCCGACGTCGCCTCGGCCGACGAGATGCTGGCCAGCGGCGATCACGACTTGCTCTACTCCGTCGAAACCTATCTGCAGCCGCCCCATTTCAGGCGCTACAACGAGTCGACGCGCCGCGCCAGNNGTGAACATCGTCCGCCGCATCGGCCGCCCGCTCGACGCGTCAACCCCAGCGCTGCTCACCGGTTATGGCGGCTACGGCGTCAGTTTGAAACCGCACTTTCTCGGACCGAGAACACGCTTGTGGCTTGACGCCGGCGGCGTCTTTGCCATCGCCAATCTGCGCGGTGGCGGCGAATTTGGCGAGACCTGGCACCGGCAAGGTGCCCTGACGCAAAAGCAGAACGTCTTCGACGACTTCGTTGCCGCCGCCCACTACCTGATCGATCACAAGTACACCTCGAGCCAGCACCTGGCCATCATGGGCGGCAGCAATGGCGGCTTGTTGGTCGGTGCCGCGCTGACCCAGCATGCGGAATTGTTCGCTGCCGTTGTCGCCGAAGTCGGCTTGTTCGACATGCTGCGCTCGGAGCTGGAACCCAATGGCGCCTTCAACATCACGGAGTTCGGCACAGTCAAGGATCCCGNNGCGGCCGTACCCGAACAAGCCATCTTCCTCAGCATCAACGACAAGGCGGGACATGGCATGGGCAGTTCGCTAGCCACTCGCATCGGCCAGCAAGCCGATGTCTATTCCTTCCTGTTCGATCGGCTCGGCCTGACCTTCCCGGAGCCATGATTCGTCTCGACGCCGTTGGCAAGCGCTATCCCCCTGGCATCGACGCCCTGGTCGATGTCAGCGCCGAAATTGCCGATGGCGAACTGGTCGTCCTTGCCGGCCACTCTGGTGCCGGCAAGTCGACGCTGCTGAAGCTGATCGCGGCCATCGAACTGCCGACCCACGGTGCCGTGTTGGTCAATGGTCAGAACCTCAGCAAGCTAACGCGCCGCGCCGTACCTTACCTGCGGCGCAACCTCGGCCTCATTTTTCAGGACCAGAAGTTGCTCTTTGACCGTAGCGTCTTCGACAATGTCATGCTGCCCCTGGCGATCGCGGGTTTCGCGCCGGTCGAGGCGAAGCGACGGGTTCAGGCCGCCCTCGACAAGGTGGGCCTGCTGGCCCGGGAAAAGGCCTTGCCGATCATGCTCTCCGGCGGCGAGCAGCAGCGTCTGGCGATTGCCCGCGCCGTCGTCGGCCGGCCCGGCATCGTCCTCGCCGACGAGCCGACGGCCCATCTCGACACCGAGACCGCCGCCGATGTGGCGCGC
>PMIF01000244.1 GCA_003157035.1 Rhodocyclaceae bacterium | reverse complement strand
TTCTGGTAATGCTTGCGGCGGCGCATCTTGAAAATGTTCACCTTGGGATGACGGCCTTGCGCAATCACCTTCGCCGTAACCGTGGCGCCAGCGACGATAGGCGTACCGATTTTCACCGATTCGCCTTCGCCGACCATGAGCACCTGGTCAAGCGTGATTTCTGCGCCCACATCCGCCGGTATCTGTTCTACCTTAATCTTTTCGCCGGCGACAACGCGATACTGCTTGCCACCGGTTTTTATGACCGCGTACATGATGGAGACTCCATTTAAACAACGTAGAAGAACCGCGCATTATAGGGACAGAATAGAGGCACGTCAAAGGCTTATTCGCCCATAGGTTTGTCTGCGTTGACGTGGGCGGGGCCGCGGCCTACCATCGCGCCTTTTCCTCGGGCCGAGACGTGGACCTGGCAGCCATCTATTCCCTGATCACCGACGACATGCGGGAAGTGGACGCGGTCATCCGTGCCCGCCTGCGCTCGGAAGTGGTGCTGGTAAGTCAGGTCGCCGAGTACATCATCGGTGCCGGCGGCAAGCGCATGCGCCCCGCCCTGGTGCTGCTGGTCGCCGGAGCGCTCGGTTACCGCGGTCGCCACCATCATGAACTGGCGGCGGTGATCGAGTTTATCCATACCGCGACTCTGCTGCACGACGATGTCGTCGATGAATCTGATCTGCGCCGCGGTCGCGAAACCGCCAATGCACAGTTTGGCAATGCCGCCAGCGTTCTGGTCGGCGATTTTCTCTATTCGCGCGCCTTCCAGATGATGGTCGGCGTCGGCAGCATGCGCGTCCAGCAGGTGCTGGCTGACGCCACCAATACCATCGCCGAAGGCGAAGTCCTGCAACTGATGAATTGCCACAACGCCGATATCGACGTCGATGAATACCTGCAAGTCATTCGTTTCAAGACAGCAAAGCTGTTCGAGGCTGCGGCCCGTCTGGGTGCGATCCTCGTCGATGCCAGTGCTGAGGTCGAAGCCGGCATGGCGACTTACGGCATGCATCTGGGCACCGCCTTTCAATTGATTGATGACGTGCTCGACTATTCCGGCGAGGAAGCGGAGACTGGCAAGCACCTTGGTGACGATCTTGCCGAGGGCAAGCCGACACTGCCGCTGATCCACACCATGAAATTCGGCACGCCCGAACAGGCGGCGTGTGTGCGCGATGCAATCGTCTCCGGCGGACGCGATGCGTTCCCCGGTGTGCTGGCCGCGGTCAAGGGCAGTGGCGCCTTGGTTGCGGCACGGAAACAGGCGGAAACCGAGGCGCAGGCGGCGGTTGCCGCGATTAGCGCAATTCCAGCTTCAGTTTTCAAGGATGCTCTGCTAGAATTGCCAGCCTTTTCCGTCTCGCGCCGGTCTTGATGGCGCTTGCATCGGGGTGTAGCTCAGCCTGGTAGAGTACTGCGTTCGGGACGCAGGAGTCGGAGGTTCGAATCCTCTCACCCCGACCAACTGACCATGAAATCATTGGCCGGTCTGGTCTGACACTGGCAGTGTCGTGCCGCAAAGCGGGCTCTTTGCGGTGATCTTGTGGCAGGGCGCCAGCTAGCTGTCCTGCGGGCGCGCCGCGCCGACATTCAGCGAATCGCCGAACAGTTCGGCGGCACTGGTCGGCCCGGTGAAGAAGAACTGCGGCAGGCTGTTGTCGCAGTTGGCGGCAACCACCCTGTTACGACCGACGCGTTTGGCTTCATAGAGTGCCCGGTCGGCGCGCGAGAACAACTGGTCTCGGCTCTCACCCGGCTGGTGCTCGGCGAGGCCGATACTGATGGTCAATTTATCGACCGCACCGAAGGTCGCATTCTCGACCGCCTCGCGGATCTGCTCGGCGAGAACGAAAGCGCGTTCCAGGTTGGCTCCGTCGGCCAGAATCGAGAACTCCTCACCACCCCAGCGGGCGTCCACATCGTTCTGCCTCAGGCGGGCGTGCAGCACCTCGGAAAATTGCCGCAGGACGCTGTCACCGACTGCGTGACCATGGACGTCGTTGATGTACTTGAAATGGTCCATGTCGATCAGCAGCAGTGAAAACGTGCTCTCGTGCCGCTGCACGCGGGCTACGGCCTCGTCCAGACGTAGGTCGAATGTTCGCCGGTTCCACAAGCCGGTCAACTGATCCTTGGCGGCCAGGAGTTCGGTGGTCGCCAAGGCGGTACGCAGAGATCGGTTGCTCTCCTTCAGGTGGCCGCGGACGGCTTCCAATTGGCGGGTCAGAACCATCATGCGCTGAATGCTCAAGGTGACGACGGTGCTGCCGGCAATGCCGAACACCACCACCAACAATGCCATGA
The DNA here is from genome assembly GCA_003157035.1 of Rhodocyclaceae bacterium. GTDB lineage: Bacteria > Pseudomonadota > Gammaproteobacteria > Burkholderiales > Rhodocyclaceae > Fen-999. The sequence continues at coordinate 2,962 of PMIF01000244.1, read as the reverse complement.
TCATTTCCCAGCGCCAGGCGGAGAGGAATTCCTCCACGTCTCGGCCATAGAGGAGATACAGATGGTAGTCGGGAAGCTTGCGATAGGCGACCAATCGCGTGACGCCGTCGATTGCCGCCAGGGAATAGGTGATGCCGGTAAAGCTGCCATCCCGCATTGCTTCACTCACCTGCTGATCACCGGCCAGCGCGTCGCCGCTGTGAGGAAATTCCGCCAGCAGGCCGTTGTCGGCCTGCCGCAATACCACTAGATCCCTGCCGCTGTCGGTCAACCCCTGGCCAAAGCGCGCAAAGCTCTTGCTCATTTCGATGTGGGCAATCAGGGCACCGCGGAAGTCGCCGGTCGCGCTGCGGATGACGCGGGCCATGTTGATGCCCTCGGTGCCGGTGATTGGATCAGCCAAGGCGTTGGCGACGACGCGTGGTTCTTTTGCCTGCCTCAACAGCGAAAGGAAGCTGGAATCGTGTATCGACTCAGGTTGGCCAGTGGGCAATGAGGTGGCCACGATGCGGCCATCGCTGTCGACCAGCGCCAGGGAAAGCAGGCCGGCGTTCCAGGCGACGCTACGGGCAAACATGGCAGCTACGGCGGCGCTGTCGACGGGCTTCGTCTGGTCGCCGAGATCGACGCCGATTCGCCTCAAGTCGGCCAGGCTGGCTGCCAGCAAGCTATCGGTGCTATCCAGGGTGAGGGTGACACGGCTGGCGGCCATTCGCGCCACCGTGCTGACTTCCTCGGCCATTTGTTGCTCGGTATCCAGGCGTGCCTTGTACAGCAGGCCGGCCAGGACGAGTATCAGTGCCGCTGTTGTCAGCCAGATGAGCAGCAAGGCCGCCGGCGGGCGTTCTCGCTTCGGGCCGCGACTCAACAGAGGGATGATCGACAAATGCGAAGACACGTTTCGAGGCGCAAACTCACCGGGCTGGAATTTGGCAGAACCGCAGATGCTGCCAGCATTCGTGACGAAACGCAATAGCCGCGCCATGGACGGGCATTTTGCAAAGTTACTCGGCGAAGTCGCAGCGGGCCGGTTCCATGTCGTGAAACGAGGCGCCGCCCGCCGCCCCTACGCCTCGTCGTTGTCGGCGTTTTGCTGCCAGCGCCAGGCGTCAGCGCACATGGCATCGATATCGAACTCAGCCTGCCAGCCGAGCACTTGTCGAGCCAGCGACGGATCGGCAAAACAGCTGGCGACGTCTCCCGGCCGCCGTGGCGCCAGGCGGAACGGAATCGTCCGGCCGCTGGCTGTTTCGAAAGCCCGGAGCAACTGCAGCACGGAATAGCCGTGCCCGGTGCCGAGATTGACCGCGGCAATCCCACGTTTGCCGGCCAAATGGTGGAGTGCTGCCAAGTGACCCCGTGCCAGATCGACGACGTGGATGTAATCGCGCACCCCGGTACCGTCCGGCGTCGGGTAGTCATCGCCAAACACGGCGACTTGTGCCAGCTTGCCGATCGCCACTTGGGCGACGAACGGCATCAGGTTGTTGGGAATGCCGTTCGGATCCTCGCCGATCAGCCCCGAGGCATGCGCGCCGACGGGATTGAAATAACGCAGCAAGGCGATGCGCCATTCCGCATCGCCGGCCGCCAAGTCGCGCAGGACCTGTTCGATCATCAACTTTGAACGGCCATAGGGATTGGTCGCCGACAGCTGGGCATCCTCGCGGATCGGCACTGTCGCCGGCTCGCCATAAACAGTGGCCGACGACGAGAAGACCAGCGTGCGTACGCCGCAAGCCTTCATGGCCTGGAAAAGAACGATGCTGCCGGCGACGTTGTTGTCGTAGTAGCGCAGCGGTTCGGCCACCGACTCGCCAACAGCTTTGAGACCGGCGAAATGGATCACTGCCGCGCAGCCGTCGAGGGCGGCGGCAACCGTTTGCGCGTTGCGAATGTCGCCTTCGACGAACTCAACCGGCCGGCCGGCAATGCGCTCGATGCGGTCGACGACCGAGCGCTTGCTGTTGCTAAGGTTGTCGAGAATGCGCACGGCGAAGCCGGCATGCAATAGCTCGACCACGGTGTGCGAACCGATATAGCCGCTACCGCCGGTCACCAGAATCGTCATGGGAACACCTCCGCATCGCGGAAGGCAATGCCTTGGGCGTCCTTGGCCGATACCTGCGGTGCCGTGCCATCGAGCTGCCAGTCGACAGCCAGGTCGGCATCGTTCCAGGCGATGCAGCGCTCGTGCTCGGGCGCCCAGTAGTCGGTGGTCTTGTAGAGAAAGTCGGCGATCTCGGAGAGCACGACAAAGCCATGGGCAAAGCCGGCAGGAACCCAGAGCTGGGCCTTGTTCTCGGCAGAAAGACGATGGCTGTACCAATTGCCGAAAGTCGGCGACGACTTGCGGATGTCGACCGCAACGTCGAGTACTTCGCCCGCCACTACGCGGACCAGCTTGCCTTGCGGCTGATGGATTTGATAGTGCAGTCCGCGCAGAACGCCGCGGAGCGAGCGCGAATGATTGTCCTGGACGAAGTTGGCCTGGTGGCCGGTCAATTCCTCGAAGCGCCGGGCGTTGAAGCTCTCCATGAAAAAGCCGCGCGCATCGCCGAATACTTTCGGCTCGAACACCAGGACGCCGTCCAGCGGTGTGGCGATGGTCTGCATCAGANNCTCTCGCGCAGCAGGCCGAGCAGGTACTGGCCGTAGTTATTCTTCGCCAGTGGTGCCGCCAACCCTTCCAGCGCTGCATCGTCGATCCAGCCCAGGCGCCAGGCGATTTCCTCCGGACAGGAGACCTTCAAGCCTTGCCGCTTTTCGATGGTCGAGATGAACAGCGAAGCCTCGATCAGCGATTCATGGGTGCCGGTATCGAGCCAGGCATGGCCGCGGCCCATGACGATTACGTCGAGTGCGCCTCGATGAAGATAGACGCGAATGACGTCGGTGATCTCGAGTTCGCCGCGTGGCGAAGGCTTCAGTTCGGCCGCGATGTCGAGCACGGAATTGTCGT
>PMIF01000081.1 GCA_003157035.1 Rhodocyclaceae bacterium | reverse complement strand
TGATCTGGATCAGGGCGTCCGCTTTGCCGTCGCTGACCAGCCGCTGCGCTTCCGCCCAGTCCATAGCCTCGATCTGCACAGGCTGAGGCAAGTGCTTGGCCATGGCGCGAACGATATCGACGGCGACACCGGCGGCGACGCCATCGTCAAGGTACACGACCGGAACGACGTTCTTGTTGCCGAGAAAGCGCAAGGGGGTGTCGGCGGCGGCCTGGGCTGGAATTCCGTTGGCCACGTGAAGACTGAGCAGGACGAGCGGCAACAGGAGCCGCGGTAAGCGGCCAAGAAGACTTGCTATCCTTCTTTGCGTACGCATCGTCAAACGCGGAACGGCTGCGGCCCCCCCTGGCGGATGGCCCCAGTCTAATGCATCGGCGTCTGGCGGCGAAGAAGTTGTGCGCGGCGCCGCTAACGGTCCGGTGGCGGATAGNNGCGCCGCTAACGGTCCGGTGGCGTATCGCCCACCATTGGCGATCCGCCGATCCGATGCCTGATTAAGCCTTCTTGGTCAGCGCCGCACCCAGCTTCCCGGAAAGGAAGCCGAAAACAGCACCGATGACCATGGACAGCGCCACCGCGATCAAGGCGCTATTCATACTGATTGAAGTCAGCGCGGCGACGGTCAGCTTGTCGGGCGTTTGCAGCAGAAAGGCGAAGGTGCAGGCATAGCCGTAGAAGCCGGCTGGAATCACCGAGAACACCTTGATGTTCGCCGCAATGCAGATCAACCCGGCGGTGACACCCACTACGATGCCGGCCCAAAGCGGCAGGCCGAGAGCGTCGGCGCCGGGAACGGCCAGTATCACCAGTGCTGCCACGGTGGCCACGACAGCACCGAAGATGTTGTTGATGATGGTAGCGCGCAGGGCATTGGCGTCACCGCCAGTATGGAAGAAGCAGCCCCAGGCGACGAANNGACAAAGCAGCCAATTGTGACATTGCGTTCTCCCAGAAAATTTCGTCAAGCGAATGGTCCAGGCTTATGGTGTGAGCTTGGAGGTAGAAACTCCGAATGCGGCGCACGCGATGGCGGTCGTGCGCGAGAAGAAAAGGCGCCGACNNGATGATGGCGATGTCGGCGATCTTGGCCTCTTTGAGCATGATGCCCAGGGCGTCCCAGTTGAGGAAGCTAGGTACGCGCCATTTCACGCGCTCGGGCTTGGGCGAGTCGGTCATGCGCACGTAGTAGATGAGTTCGCCGCGTGGTGCCTCGCACTTGGCAATGGCTTCGCCGGGTGGGATGGGTGGCCGCTCCTCGGTGGCGACGGTCGGCCCTTCGGGCAGCGCGGCCAGGCACTGGCGGATCAAATCGATTGAGGTGTGCGCTTCCTGCAGCCGGATCATGGCCCGCGACCAGACGTCGCCGTCGCTGAGCGTATGCACTGGCACTTGCAGGCGATCGTAGGCAGCATAGGGTGCCTTGACGCGGACGTCGTAGTTGATGCCGGCGGCGCGGGCTACCGGGCCGACGACGCCGCAGTCGAGCGCTTCGGCGTGCGACAGCACGCCAATACCCTTGGTCCGGCGCAGAATGGAGTTGTCGGTGCTGTAGATCGAGATGATCTCTTCGATCTCCGGCTCGATGGCATCGAGCTGCTGTTGCAGGAAGCCGATGCGTTCAGGGTCGATGTCATAGCGAACACCGCCGATGGTGTTGGCGCCGATGTCCATGCGGTTGCCGAAGATGCTCTCCTTGACGTCCTGCATGCGCTCGCGTACCTCCATCACGTGCATGAACAGCGAGTCGAAGCCAACCAGGTGGGCGAGGATGCCGACGTTGAACAGGTGTGATGCGATGCGCTTGATTTCGTCGGCGATGGCGCGCAGGTATTCGGCACGCGGCGGCACCGTCAGGCCGGCAATCTGCTCGATGGCCATCGAGTAGGCCTGCGGGTGGCTGTTNNAGGTATTCGATGCCGCGATGGACGTGGCCGGCGTTGATGGTGACGTGATTGACCGTCTCGCCATGGACGTCGATGCGGAAGTACATCGGCTCTTCGAGGGCCACGTGCAGCGGCCCGACGGGGATGGTGAAGTTGCTCATGATTTGGGTCCTGTCTGCGCCATGATCTTCTCCCAGAGGGATTTGGAGGCTGCGCTGTTGACCAGGGTGGAGTAGGGGATCAGCCGTTCAAAGGCCGCGTTGTCGATGCTGGGGTCGAGGAACAGACGCTGTGGGTTCGGGTGGTTGCGCACGACCAGCGAGTACATCTCCATCGCCTCGCGCTCGGGCCAGTCGGCGGCGCGGTAGAGCGGTGTCAGCGAGTCGATCTGGCCGCCGGTCGGGACGTGGGCCGTGATGGTCAGGGTATCGCCATCGATATCGAAGTGGTAGTCGATCTCGTAGGTCTTGCCGTCCTGGATCACGCCGCCGAAGAAGGTCGGCACTGGCGCCGGTATCTCACCCTCCTTGGCTTTCGGTGGTTCCGGGGGAGCCTTGGGCTGGAAGACCGTTATGGTCGACAGCCGGGTGCCCATGGTTTTCAGCAGGGAGGCGACGGCGAGCAGATCCTCGCTGGCAGCCAGCCGGCACCAGGCGGTGACGACGCC
>PMIF01000251.1:1870-4712 GCA_003157035.1 Rhodocyclaceae bacterium | reverse complement strand
TCACCTATGTCGCCGGCTCGGCGATGCCGAACGAACCGACCGTCGCCGGCAACACGTTGACCTTCCCGACCGTGGCCAGCCTGACCACCGCAGCCGGATCGACGACCATCACCTATCGGGGGCGCGTGGATGCCGCCGCGGCCGTCGGTGTGCCCTTGACCAACAACGCCCTCGTCACCTGGAAGAGCCAGCCCGGTGCCACCGGCGCCGCCAGCAGCGGCCGCACAGACCCACTTGACGGCAGTGATACCCTCAATGACTACCGCAGCACGGCGGCCGCGACGGTGACGCCGAACAACAATTCGATCTACACGACCAAGACGGTCGCCCTGGTGATCGACAACTCCGGCGATGGCATCGTCAACGCCGGCGACACGCTCGAATACACGGTGATCCTGCATAACGGCAGCAACCCGCTCACCGGTGTCGTATTCACCGATCCGGTGCCGGTCAACACCACCTACGTCGCCAACAGCCTGACCCTGAATGGCGGCGCGGTCGCCAATTCCGGCACTGCCAGCCAGCTTGCCGTCCAGGTCGGTTCGCTCGCCGCTAACGCCACCGCCACCATCACCTTCCGCGTCACGGTCAATGCTGGCGTTGTCGCCGGCGCGGTCATCAGCAACCAGGGACAGGTGGACTCCAGCCAGACGGTGACGACGCCAACCGACGGCGACGGCGACCCCAGCAACGGTGACCAGCCGACCACCATCGGCGTCGGCCTCGCCGCGGGGCCCGCTCTGTCGGTGGTCAAGACGGTTGCCATGACGAACGACAGCGTCCTGCCGACCGGTTCGATCAACGTCGGCGACGAAGTGACCTACACGATCGTGGTGACCAACACCGGCTCAGTCACGCTGACCAACGTCATGCTCGCCGACACCATCCCCGCCGCCGTGACCGTCACCGGCGTCAGCGCCAATGCGACTTGGTCGAGTGGCCAAGACGTCAGCGCCAGCCTCGGCTCGCTGGCGCCCGGCGCCAGCGTCACCCTGACCGTGGTCGGCAATGTCAACGCGGCTGGCACCTTCGCCAACCAGGCGACGGTTTCAAGCACGGAAATCGGTAGCGTCCTTTCGGACAACGATGGCGATCCCGGTAACGGCATCAATCCGACTGTCTTCTTGGCCACCGGAGTCGGTGTCAGCGGCGCGCCCAGCCTGAGCTTGCTGAAGACAGGCCAGGTCGTCCAGCAGGTGCAGCCCGACGGCCTGCTGCACTCCAACGACGTCATCCAGTACACCCTGGTGCTCACCAACGCCGGTTCGGCGCCGGCCACCGCGGTGATGCTAAACGACGCCATTCCCGCCGGCACCAGCTTTGTCAGCGCCACGGCAAGCCAGGGCGCCATCGTCACGACGGCGCCGCAGCTCAGCATCAATGTCGGCACCCTGGCGCCGGGCGGTACGGTCACGGTCATGCTACAGGTCCGGGTCACCGCCGGCATAGGCGCCACCGTCACCAATAGCAGCGACTACGCCTGCGCCGAAACGGCCTGCCCGGGCACCAGCAGCCCAGTGGTGATGAATGTCGTCGCGGCCAACGTCTTCGACCCGCCCAGCGGCATCAAGATCGTCAGCGCCAGCGGCTCGACGCTGACCTGGCGCATGGTCTGGATCAACAGCGGCAACGCCGTCGCCAACCAGGTGCAAGTCGTCGATCCGCTCGCCAGCGAACTGACCTATATCGATGGCAGCCTGAACTGCGAGGCCCGCGGCAGTTCGACCGTGACGACCTGCAGTTATGATGCCGCCAACCGTCGGATCGTCTACCAGGGATCGATCGCCGCCGACTACGGCCTGACCACGGAAGCGACGGCAGCCAACGAAGTCGTCATCACTTTCCAGACGACGCTCGCCACCAATGTACAACGGACCAGCAATACGGCGCTGGCCAACTGGGACCGCAACGGCAACGGTATGATTATCGACGAACAACAGGCCGGCCAAGTCGCCGTGCAAACAGTGGCCAGCTACTACCGACCGTCGCAGCAAATCCCCGCCCTCGGCTGGCCGATGCTGCTAGCGCTGTCGCTGCTGACCGGCCTGCTGGGCATTGCCGCCGGCCGGGCAACACGTGCCAACCCAACCCGGGCCGGATAAGATGCGCATTCCCTTGAATGCCGCGCCCCGATGTCGCCCGAACTCCAACTCGCCTTGCAACTTCATCGCGCCGGCAATGTCGCGGCCGCGCTCGACCACTATGCGCAGGCCATAGCCCTCGCCCCGGACGATGCGGCCGCCCTTTACTATGGCGGCGTCGCTGCCTGGTCCGCTGGCGACGCAGCGCTTGCCGCAACCCGCCTTGATCGGCTCCTCGCAACAGCGGCCAATGTCACTGCCGAAGCCCACTACCACCGGGGCCTGGCCCGGACAGCTCTCGATCGGGTCGACGAGGCAGTTGCCGACTACCGCGCAGCCGTCCGCCTCAAGCCAGGCATGGCTGCCGCGCAGGTCAACCTGGGTAATTTGCTGAGCAAGACCGGCAGACATGAAGATGCCGAGCAAGCGTTTCGCGCCGCGCAAGCGAGCGGCGCCGACCCGATCGATACCAGCTACAACCGCGCCCGGAACTGGATCGCCGCCGGCAGGCCCGATGAGGCCAGACATCTGCTCGAGACCTGCCTGCGCCAGGCGCCACACCACTGGCAGAGCCGCGTCGCGCTGATCCAGCTGCTGATCGACATGGCCAAGCCCGGCGAGGCACTGGTGCTCGCCCGCGCCAGCGCGCGGCGTTTTCCCAGCTCGCTGCCGGTGCTCAACGCGCTCGGCCAAGCCGAGGAAGAAGCAGGTGAGCAGATGGCGGCTCTGGCAACCTATCGCAAGACCTTCGCCCTCGCACC
>PMIF01000251.1:0-1856 GCA_003157035.1 Rhodocyclaceae bacterium | reverse complement strand
ACTCGCCGCCCTGCGCCGCGACGGCATCCACCTTGCAGATCCGTTGCGCGAATTCGGCGACACGCCGTTCTATCTCTCCTACCACGGCCGCGACGACGATTGCCGCCTGCTTGCCGATCTCGCCGAAACCCTGCGTCAGGCGGCGCCGGCGCTCGAATTCCGCGCACCGCACTGCGACCGCCCGCGGCGACCGGGCAAGTACCGGGTCGGCTTCTGCAGCCACTTCCTGTTCGATCACAGCGTCGGCCGCGCCATCCATGCGCTGGTCGCCGCGCTGCCGCGCGACGAATTCGAGGTGCACCTCTTTCGCCTACCGCCGGTGATCGAAGACGAGATGTCGCGGCGCATCCGCGCCGACACCGTCGACCACAAGTTGCCGCCCGACCTGGCAACCGCCCGCCAGCGGATCGCCGAAGCGGAACTGGATGTTCTGATTTATCCCGAGATCGGCGCCGAAGCACGCACCTACTACTTGGCGCACGGACGCCTCGCCCCCTTGCAATGGAACACCAATGGCCACCCGTGCACCAGCGGCCTTCCCGAGATCGACGCCTATTTGAGCCTGGATTTTCTCGAACCAGCCGGGGCGGAACGTTTCTACTGCGAATCGCTGATCCGTTTGCCAGGCGGCACGCCCTTCCCCGCCTATCCCACGACGCCGCTGCCCGACAAGCCCAGAAGCCGGCAGGCGCTCGGCCTGCCCACTGAGGGCGAACTCTTGATCTGCCCGCAGTCGCTGTTCAAGCTGATGCCGGTTTTCGACACCACGCTAGCGGCCATTCTGGCCGCGCGGCCGTCGGCGACGCTGCTGCTGCCGGAGAGTGTGCTGCCCGGGCAGAAAACAGCCCTGTTGAGGCGCCTGGAAAGAACTCTCGGCCCACTGGCCAAACGCATCAGGTTCTTCCCTCGACGCGGACGCGCGGAATTCATCGAGCTGATTAATGCCTGCGACTTGTTGCTCGACCCTTTTCCGGTCGGTGGCGGTATCACGACCTGGGATGCCCTGATCACCGGTACACCGATCGTCACCTTGCCCGGACAACTCATGCGCAGCCGGTACACCGCCCTGGCGCTCACCGAGGCCGGCATCGAAGGGACGATCGCCGGCGATGCCGCGCACTACGCCGGCATCGCCCGCGACCTGTTGCTCGATGCCGACGCCCGCATGCAATTGCGCAGCCGACTGCGCGAAGCTGCGCCAGCGATCCTTGCTGATACCCGGACAGCCGACCATTTTCTGGCCGCGATCAGGGCAGCCCTCGGCAGCGTGCCGAGTTGATTCGCAAGCCGCCGCTGTTGCGCCTCGCGGCGCAACCTACGCGGCTCAAATTGTCTGTTTGAGTTGATCCAGAATTCCCGGATTTTCCAGCGTGGACACGTCCTGGGTGATCTCCTCGCCCTTGGCCAGCGAACGCAGCAGCCGGCGCATGATCTTGCCGGAGCGGGTCTTGGGCAGGTTCTCGCCGAAGCGGATGTCCTTCGGCTTGGCGATGGGGCCGATTTCCTTGGCGACCCAGTTGCGCAGCTCGTTGGCGATCTTCTTGGCTTCTTCACCGCGGGGCCGGGACTGCTTGAGCACCACGAAGGCGCAGATCGCCTCGCCGGTGAGGTCGTCGGGACGGCCGACGACGGCGGCTTCGGCAACCATCGGGTTGGCCACCAGGGCGGATTCCACTTCCATGGTGCCCATGCGGTGACCAGAGACGTTGAGCACGTCGTCGATGCGGCCCATGATGGTGAAGTAGCCGGTCTTGGCATCGCGGACGGCACCATCGCCGGCGAGGTAGAGCTTGCCTGAGAAATCGGCCGGGAAGTAGGACTTCTTGTAGCGTTCCGGATCACCCCAGATGGTGCGG
>PMIF01000063.1:16441-18067 GCA_003157035.1 Rhodocyclaceae bacterium | reverse complement strand
GGCCTGGTGTCGAAGTCGGCACGCTGCCAAGGCGACATCTACGGCGTCCTCAATCCGCGCGTCCTGTCGCAGCCGAGGCAAGTGTGCTTTCTGACCTATACGACCACCGAGACTGGTGTCGCGGTCGAAGGCCTGCCCGGTGGACTTTGGTTCGAGATCGAGCGCTAGTGAGGGGCGACCGGCGCTTGCTATTGCCGGGGAGCGCCGCGCCGCAGCGATGCGAAACCGACGGGCTCCCATTCCCGTAACGCCAGGAACAGGCCGGTACCACAGCGCTCGGACAAGGGCGCAGCCAATCCCTCGTCGTGCAGTTCGGCGAATCTGGCGCGCAGCTTGCGCAATTCGGCCTGCATTTGCGCCAATGCCGATGCGGTCAGCATGCCATGCGCAAAGGCCATCGCCTCGCCGGAATCCGTGAAGCTGGCGCCCAGGAAGTCGTTCTGCCATTGGCCGCGAAAGAATCGCCGGATCGGGCCGTCGGCAAGCCAGTCGAAATCACGTGCGACGGTGACGCGGATGCGATTGCCCGGCAGCAGATCGATCAAACCCAGGCGGTCGAGCCGCAGCAGTCGCTTGAGACACTCGGCCTCTGACAGGCGATAGCTGGCCACCATGTCGGCGAGCGTCCAATGATTCAAGGCGCATGCCGCCACCAGCAAGAGCTTCATGTCCGATACGAGTTCCGTTTCCTGCCCTTCGGTAAGTGTGCGCAGCCGCGGCGCCTTGGCCTGGGCTTCCTGCGCCAGTTCAGCAAGCGTGAATCCCAATAGCTCGCCGACCTGCGCCAGGCGGGCGATGGTGAAGCGTTCGGATGAGAACAGACGTTTCACGCTCGGTTCCGACAGTCGCAGCGCGGTAGCGACGTCGCGGTAGGTCAGTCCTTGCTGCTTCAGCTGCCACTTGATTGTGGCAATCAGTTGCGCGACTTCGGTCATGTCTCGAATGGTAGCGCCAAACGATCCCGTCGCGCTCAGACAGCAGTACGTTTGCTGCCAAGGTGTCACATTTCGCCATTTCTTGGCATGCTGGGCGCGTCGTTACTCGCGGAACAGCCAACATGAAAAACTTGCTTAGTCGTCTTCCTTTGGCCATCGTCATTGGCCTTGGCAGCGCATTCCTGGTCCATGGGCCGATCGTACAGCCGCTCGCTTACCATGACTTTGCCGACCGATCGAGCTTGGTCGGCCTGCCTCACGCCACCGACGTATTGTCGAACATCGGCTTCGCGCTGGTTGGGCTCTGGGGCTTTGTCCGGCTGCGGCCGCAACGCGATCACGCCGCCGTTCCTGTCGGCTGGTATGGCTACCGCCTGTTCCTTCTCGGCTTAACACTGACGGGCGCCGGTTCGTGGTTCTATCACCTCGCTCCGGATGACGTCCGCCTGGTCTGGGATCGGCTGCCGATCGCCCTCGCTTGCGTCGGCTTGTTGGCGGCCGTACGTGCGGAGACGCAGCCGGTCGAAGATCCCCAATCCGAGGCGGCGGTGTTCGCCCTCGCCGCGGTGGTCAGCGTCGCCTGGTGGCATTTCACTGGTCTGCATGGGACCGGCGACCTCCGGCCCTACCTGCTGCTACAGATTCTGCCGCTACTGCTCATTCCGATCTGGCAATCGATCGAGCCGGCGCC
>PMIF01000063.1:0-16432 GCA_003157035.1 Rhodocyclaceae bacterium | reverse complement strand
TTGTCATTATTCGGAGCGACTTCTCGCGACTCGGCCATCGCCGCGTTTCCCTGAGACTACAAGCCATCATGCGCATATTCCTCTACATCGCATTCTTCTTCGTCGGCATGGTCGCCGGTGGGGTCATGGGCGGCTCCAGTGCCCTTCTCCTCGGCGGCATCATCGGGCTGGGCATATTCTGGGTGATCGACAGATCGGGCCAGTCAAAGAGAGAAGTGCGCTCCGCCGCTGGCGGCGGCGCATCGCTCGACGACCTGCGCCGCGAGGTTCGGCAACTCAAGCAGGAGGTGGCACGGCTGGCCGGCAAGGTCGCCGTTCTGTCAGGCGAGACCGATGCTGCGCCTGTGACTGATCAGGTGGTCGACGTTCCCATCGGGCCAGGGACTGCTGCCGCAAGCTCCGCGCCGGTCGGTGCCGAGGTCACGGAGCTCATGATCCAGGGGGACGCAGTTGGCGCTGGAATTGGCGACGGCGTTCCGCCGACGCCAGTCGAACAGCGCTACGATCCGCCAGCGACGAGCGGGAACTTGCCCGACGAAGCGTTGGCAGTTGAGACAGCGACTGGATTTCGGCCTTTCGCCGCCTTCAAGAGCTGGCTCTTCGGCGGCAATGCGCTGGTCCGCATCGGCGTGGTGGTGCTGTTCTTCGGTCTTGCCTTCCTGGTCAAGTTCGCTGCCGAGCACGCGGTGCTGCCCATCGAGGCACGCTACGTCGGCATTGGTATCGGCGCCCTGATCACGCTCGTCCTGGGCTGGCGACTGCGCGTGCGTCGGCCGGAGTATGCGATGGCCCTCCAGGGACTTGGCGTTGCCTCCCTGTATCTCGTCACATTCGCGGCATTTCGGCTTCATGCCTTGCTGCCGGGCGGTCTTACCTTTGCCATCCTGGTCAGCACCTGCGCGCTCTCGGCCGCCCTGGCCGTGCTGCAGAACGCGAAGTCGATGGCGGTGATCGGCATCTGCGGGGGCTTTCTGGCGCCGGTGCTGGCCTCGACCGGCGGCGGCAGCCATGTGAGCCTCTTCTCCTACTACGCGCTGCTCAACGTCGGCATCGTCGGCATTGCCTGGTTCAAGGCGTGGCGGCCACTGAACGTCCTCGGCTTTCTGCTGACATTCGGCATCGGCAGCGTGTGGGCAAGTCACAATTATCGCGACGAACTGTTCAGCACGACCGAGCCCTTCCTGATCCTGTTCTTCGGCCTGTATCTGCTGGTCTCGCTACTCTATGCCTCGCGCCGCAAGCTGGAGTTGTCGCAGCTTGCGGTGGAGATCGCCGGTGAGCGGATCGACTATGTCGACGGCACGCTGGTGTTCGGTAATCCGCTGGTGGCCTTTGGCCTGCAGTATCTGATGGTCGAAGACATGCAGTACGGCGCGGCCTTCAGCGCCCTCGGGCTGGGCATGATCTACCTGCCGATCGCGACCATGCTCCACCACCGCGGACGGGACGAGTTCCGGCTGCTGGTCGAGTCCTTCCTGGCTCTGGGAGTCATCTTCGCCTCGCTGGCGATTCCGCTTGGCCTGGATGCGCGGTGGACTTCGGCGGCGTGGGCGGCCGAAGGCGCCGGCATCTTCTGGGTTGGCCTGCGCCAACAGCGTCCGGCCGCTCGCGCCTTCGCGCTGCTGCTTCAGGTCGGGTCCGCCGTCAGCCTGCTGCTGTCTCTCGAACAGCCGGGGGTGGAGAATCTTCTCGGCCTGGTGCCGGTGCTAGACGGATCGGTCCTTGGCCCGATCTTCGTCGGCCTGGCGGCAATGCTGACCGCCGGATTGATTCGGCGCTGCCGGCAGCTGGTCAGCGAATCGGAGTCGGCCCTCGAACCGTTGATCACGGTGGTGGGCCTGGGCTTTCTGAACCTCGCTTTTCCACTGTTCCTCGACGCATCGTGGACCGGTCTGGCCCTGGCCTTGTCGGGAGCTGTAACGGTGTGGATTGCGGCGCGTTTCGGTCATGGGGCGGCCATGGGCTTCGGTCTGGCGGTGCAAGTCCCCGGTGGCTTGCTCTTTGGCTCAGCGACGCCCGTAGCCACCAGCGCTGCGCTGCTCAATCGATTCTGGCTTGGCAGCGTTCTGGTCAGTGGCGCCGGTCTGGTCAGCGGCTGGCGGCTCGGCAAGACGCATGGGCCGCTCGCGCAACTGTCCGTGCTTGGCTTGATCTGGGGCCTCCTCTGGTGGTGGGGTGCCGGCGAGCAGGAGATATGGACGCATGTCGCCAGCGAGTTCACCTTGGCCGGCCTGGTCGCATTTGCCACGGCGACCAGCGTGCTGCTTGCCTTCGGCGGCCGGCGCGCGGCATGGCCAGCGGCCGAAGCGGCCTCGATGTTGTTGCTGCCCGGGTTGCTGCTTCTGGCTTTCAGCGCGCTCGAACAGAAGAGCCAACCGGGCGCCGACGGCGGCTGGCTGACATGGCCGATCGCCATCGTTACCACATGGTGGCTGCTGCGCCGTCAAGAGAGCGGAATGCTGCGGCGACTGACCAGCGCCGGGCATGCCTTCACGCTCTTGCTGGCGACCGCGCTGGCCACCTGGCAAACATGGTGGTGGTTCCATGAACTCGGCGACGCGGGAAGCGCCTGGCCCATGCTCGGCTGGGCGCTGTCGCCAATGGCGGTCATTGCTCTGCTCAACAGCGCATTGCTCCGTTCGCGTTGGCCGCTGGCAGCATTCCCGCGCACCTACGGCATTGCTTCAATCCCGATTGCGGCCGGCTTGTGGCTGTGGGTCTTGTTGGCTAATGCCGTTAGCGACGGCCGTGCGAGCCCCTTGCCGTATGTCCCGATCGCCAATCCGATCGATCTGGCGACGGCCGGCACCCTCATCGCCATTCTCGCCTGGCTACGCCATTGGCACGGTGCCTCGGGCCAGGGCCGGACGGTGAGGACGTTATTGGCGATAACGGTTTTCTACTGGCTCAACGGTGTCCTGTTGCGCACCCTGCATCACTGGGCTGGCGTGCCTTTCAACTTCGATGTCATGATGCATTCGACCCTGGTTCAGGCTTCACTGTCGCTGTTCTGGGCGACCATCGCCCTTGCCTTGATGTTGTTTGCCACCCGGACGCGTTTGCGTAACCTCTGGCTGGTCGGCGGCGGATTGTTGGCCAGCGTCGTTCTCAAGCTCTTCGTCGTCGACCTCTCTCGCGTGGGTACCATCGAGCGCATTGTTTCCTTCATCGGTGTTGGTATCCTGCTCCTGGTCATTGGCTATTTTTCGCCCGTGCCACCCAAGCGCGAGGAGCAGAAATGAGACATCCCTGGGCCGCGGCGGCGGCATGCTGGCTGGGCATTGCCGCTGCAGACGCAACTGCGCCCGAGCAGTTCGAGTGGCGCCAGCCAATCAGCGTCGAGGCACGGCAAGGCGCGGCGATTTATCGCTTCGAACTGCCGCAGGCGGTCTACTCTGGCAGCCATCGCCAGGATCTGGGCGATCTTCGCTTCTTCAATGCGCTTGGTCAGGTCGTCCCCCACGCCTTGCTCGACTACGTGCCGCCGGTGCAGATCGACGGCAGGCAGCAGCCGTTGACCTTCTTCCCGCTGCATCGCGGCACGACCAACCGCGATGGCCAGTTCGACGTCTCGGTGCGCCAAACGGCGGACGGCACACTGATTTCGGCGCAGCTCCGCTCTGCCATCGAGCCGACGGTCAAGGTGGCCGGATATCTGGTCGATGCCAGCACCGTCAAGGCGACGCGCCAGGCGCTGATACTGGACTGGCAACCCCAGGTTGCGGGTACTGTTCTGCCGGTGAGCGTCGAGGCCAGCGACGATCTGCAGACATGGCGGCAGGTTTCCGCCGCAACCCGACTGGTGGATCTGCGCTCCGGCGACCAACGCCTGCAGCAGAACCGCATTGAGCTGGGCGGCAATGCCGGCAAGTATTTCAGAATCCAGTGGCCGGGCACTCAAGAGGGCATCGAACTCCTGTCGGTTGCGTTGGCAACGACCGCGACGGTCGCGCCACCCAGCCGTCGGCAATGGATCGCTGCCGGGTCCGCCCGCGCCGGCAGTGATCCAGGCGAGTTTCTCTTCGACTCGCCGGGCCTGCCGCTGGAGGCCGTCCGCCTTCGCCTGCCCGAACAGAATACGGTCGTGCCGGTGCGCATTTTCCACCGACGTGTCCAAACGGAGCCATGGCGCGAGGCGGCGAACTCGGTGGTGTACCGCCTGCTGCGTAGCGACGAGGAGGTGCGCTCGCCGGCGATTCAGCTGTGCTGCAGTAGCGATCGCTACTGGCGCATCCGTTTCGATCAGCGCGGCGGCGGCATTGGCCAAGGGTCTCCCGAAGTCGAGTTGGGTTGGGTGGCCCAGCAGGGGATTTTCGTTGCCCGCGGCGATGGTCCATATCTCCTCGCCTATGGCGACGCGGCGACCGTGCCGGCGGCATTCCCGGTGACGACGCTGGTGCCAGGCTATCGCACCGAGCAGTTCCCAGCTTTGCCCGAGGCCAGTTTCGGTCCGCCGCTTGCTCGCGCCGCGCCCGATGGCGCTGCGCCTGCCACAAACGCATTCGCATGGCGATCCGCCGCGCTGTGGGCGGTGCTCATCGCCGGCGTCGCGGCACTGGCCGCCATGGTCTGGCGGCTGGCTCGGCAACTGAAGTCCTGATCGGCCATGCCGACGATGATTGCGCCCGGCGACTCCTATCACCACCAACGTTGCGTATTTGCGCCGGTGAGCGTGTCGCCCGAGCCATAAGCAGGTGATCGAGATTGCCAATCCGTTTCGGCGGTGGCACGATGTGGCGACGAAACGCACGGACGTCTCGAGCACTGCCAGCCGACGGCGTTCCTTTTGGGAGGGTTCACCATGTCAAGTGTCCGGACGTCTCGCTGGCTCGCGTTCTTGCCGGTCGCGGTTGCCGTCATCATCGCGCTATTCCCTGCGCCCTCGGGTCTTGAGCAGCACGCCTGGTACTTCTTCGCCATCTTTGCCGGCACGATCGCGGCGCTGATCATTGAATCCTTCCCTTTTGCCGCCGTCGGTTTGATGGGGGCGACCATTGTCGCCGTACTGGCTCCCTGGGTATTGTTCGGCCCCAACGACTTCGCTAACCCGAAATTCAAGGCCACGGAAGAGGCGATCAAGTGGATGTTGTCCGGATGGGCCAGCAGCACGGTCTGGCTGGTATTCGCCGCCTTCACCTTCGCGCTGGGCTACGAAAAGACCGGGTTGGGGCGCCGGATCGCCCTGGTGCTGGTCAGGCTCATGGGCCGCCGGACGCTCTTTCTCGGCTACGCCGTGATGCTCTCGGATGCGCTCATCGCGCCATTCACCTCGTCGAATACCGCCCGCAGCGCCGGTACCATTTTCCCGATTGTCCGCAACATCCCGGGGCTCTACGACTCGAAGCCCCACGACCCCTCGTCGCGCAAGATCGGCGGCTATGTCATGTGGGTGGCCTTTGCCACCACCGCCGTCACCAGCTCGATGTTTCTCACTGCACTGGCACCCAATCTGCTGGTGGTCGAGATCATCCGAAAGACTGCCAAGATCGACATCTCCTGGACGGATTGGTTTCTTGCCGCAGCACCCTTTGGCTTCGTCATGCTGCTGGTGTTGCCACTCCTCGTGTACTGGATCTATCCGCCTGAGATCAAGGAAGGCGATGAAGTACCGAAATGGGCGGCGAACGAGTTGGCAGCGATGGGGCCGTTGTCGCGCAATGAAGTCCTGTTGGCCATCCTCGTCTTTGTTGCCATCCTGTTCTGGATATTCGGCGGCGCGCTGATCAACGCCACCACGGTCGCACTCGCCGCTGTCTCACTGATGGTTATCGTCAAGATCGTCAAGTGGGAAGACATCGCCGGCAACAAGACGGCCTGGAACACCATTGTGCTACTCGCATTTCTCGTTTCGCTGGCGGAGGGCCTTTCGCGCACCGGCTTCATCCATTGGTTCGACGACAGCGTTGCCGGCTATATGCAGGGCTATTCGCCCATAGCCGCGATGTATGTCCTGGTGGCGATCTACTTCTTTTCTCATTACATGTTTGCCAGCACCACGCCTCATGCCACGGCGATGATGCCGGTCATGCTCGGCGTCGGCATGAGCATTCCCGGCATGCCGGTCAGGGAACTGGCACTGCTTCTGGGTATGACCCACGGCATCATGGGCGTGATCACACCCTATGCCACCGGCCCGGCACCGGTGTACTACGGTGCCGGCTACATTACCGGCAGAGACTTCTGGCGACTTGGCTTCATTTTTGGCGTGATCTACATCGTTGCTTTACTGGGAATCAGCGCGCCGATCATGTTGGCAAGCCGGTGACGATCTACTAACGGCATAGGCGCGGGCGCTGCTGCCGTCATCGGGCTGTGTTTCTGCACTGACCTTGGTCTAAGATTCGTCCATGTCAGAACGAGCCCCAGCCCGCTAGCGCCATGATGTACCCGGTTCCCTACCACGACAAGCACGTACTTGTCGTGGACGACATGACGGAAATGCGCAACTCGCTGCGCAGTCAGATTGCCTCGCTGGCAATCCAGAAAGTGTCGGTCGCCGGCAGCGTTCGCGATGCCTTGGAGTACATCAAGAAGCAGAAATTCGACATCATCCTCTGTGACTACAATCTCGGCGATGTCACCGACGGCCAGCAATTCCTCGAGTACTTGCGCACGGCCAGGATCATCAGTCGGGCGACGCTGTTCATCATGATCACCGCCGAGACGCGTTACGAAAAGGTCATCACCGCCGCCGAATGTTTGCCCGATGACTATCTGCTGAAGCCGTTCACCGCCGAGACCCTCAAGTCCCGTTTCGAAAGACTGCTGGAGAAGAAGATTCGGCTGGCGGCAATCGACAAATTGCAGGATCAGGGGCGCTGGCCGGAGATCATTTCAGCCTGTGAAGAGATCATCGATTCGAGCGACAAGTATCTGATCGACGCCATGCGCATCAAGGGCAATGCGCTGATCATGACCGGCCACTTCAAGACGGCCCGCGATTTCTATCGCCAGGCCCTGGCCATGCGTCCGCTGCCCTGGGCCAAGCTCGGGCTGGCGCGTGCCCAGCGCAGCCTGGGCAACGGCGACGAGGCGAAGGAACTGCTGGCCGAGATTGTCGCCGAGAACCCGAATTTTCTCTCGGCCTACGATATGCTCGGCCATATCCACATGGAAGAGGGCAATAGCCAGAAAGCGCTGGAAGTTCTCGATAGCGCCTGCATTGTCTCGCCCAAGTCGCTGGCGCGACACCGTTCGATCGCCGGCATCGCCGAGGATGCCGGAGACTTGCAGCGGGTCGAGAAAGCGCTTTCCGTCGTCGTCAAGCAGACGCGGAATTCGCCACTGCGCAGTTCGTCGGACTATGCCAAGCTCGGCAACGCCTTGGCCGAGTTGGGCGAGGCNNTGGCGGCGGTCGAGGCTGTGGCGCAGCACAAGGCCGGCAATCCCGAGTTGGCGCGGCAGGCCCTGGATCGGGCGTTGCAGGGCGATACTGCGCGGCTGCCCGAGGCCATGGCACTCGCCGTTGCCAAGGCCTGTCTGGTGAATGCCCGCCAGGACCAGGCGACGGCGATACTGCGGCACGTGGTGCAGAACAATCCGGAGGCTGTTGCCGTCCATGCGCGCGTCGCCAACATCCTGAAGCAGCATGGTGGCGAGGAGGCTTCGCGCCAGTTCATCGAGGTGAGCGTCAAAGAGGTCATCGACCTCAACAACGAGGCGGTGGCGAAGGCCAAGGCAAGGGACTTCACGGTCGCCTCGGCGATGCTCCTGGCGGCGGCGGCGCGCTTGCCGAACAACTTGCAGATCGTCGCCAATGCCTCGTACTGCCTGCTGCTCGATGTTTTCCAGAACGGTGTAGACGAGAGCAAGCTGAGTCAGGCGCGGCAGTTGCTGCAATCGGTGCGCGATCAGGACGCCAACTACGCCAAGCTCGGCGATATCGACGACGTGCTGGCCTTGATTCGCGGCAAATACGGGGCCCAGGCGGCGGCATGAACCTTTCCGACATCGCGGCGCTGACCATTCACGACGTCAAGAACCAGCTTGCTCGCCTGGCAGGTCTGGCCGAGCAGCGCGGTGACCGTGAGACAGTGCACGTGGCCATCGAGGCCGCCGCCAAGCTGACGGCCTTGCTGATTCTCGATAAGGCCGAGACGGGCGCGCTGCGGCCCAACATCGAAGCTCTGGCACCGGTTGACCTGCTCGACGAGTTGGTCAGGGAAAGCAGGGGCATGCTCGACGGCATTGTCATCGAGCAGGATTGCCAGGATGCGCCGACGCTGGCGTTCTACGATGGCCCGCTGGTGCGCATGGCGCTCGCCAATGCACTAAACAACGCCAGCCGCTATGCCCGCAGTTGCATCCGGATCAGTGCCACCGAGGACGATGGCTATTGCGTTTTCACCGTTAGCGACGACGGCGGCGGCTATGCGCAGGAGGTGCTTGCTGACCACGGTGCGAGCGCGGGCGTCAGCGCTGCCGGCACCGGCCTCGGTCTGCGCCTGGCCGGACGCATTGCCGAGCAGCACGAGAACCGCGGCCGGCGCGGCTCGCTTAGTCTGGCCAACGACGGCGGCGCCGTATTCGTCCTGCGCCTGCCGATGTAGCCAGCGACGGCGGGCGCCCCGCAGTCGCTGGTCGCGTCAGGCGAGACCTTCCTCCTTGAGGGCGCGCTGAACCGCTGGGCGCGCCGCGATCCTTGCCTGGTAGGCGAGCAGTTTCGGCCAGGCGGCGAGATCGAATTTGACGTGCGGGCTCCAGCTGAGCACCGTGAACAGGTAGCCGTCGGCGACCGTGAATTGATCGTCGACCAGGAAGTCGCCTGTCAGGCGATCGTGGAGATGGCCGAGGCGCGCGGTCAGGGTCGCGCGAGCAGTTTCCTTGGCGTCGACGCTCGCTGCCTTGTTGAATAGCGGCGAAAACGACTTGTGCAACTCGGTGCTGATGAAGTTGAGCGCCGACTGCAACCGGTAGCGGGCCAGCGTTCCGTTCGCCGGCGCCAGTCGCTTGTCCGGGGCACGGTCGGCGATGTACTGGACAATCGCCGGGCCTTCCGTGAGCATCTGGCCGTCGTCGAGTTGCAGCACCGGGACGTAGCCGTCGGCATTGACTGCCAGGAAGTCCTTGCCGTCGTCCGTCTTCTTGGCGGCCAGGTCGACGCGCCTCAGTTCGAACGGCAAACCGGCCTCGCAGAGGGCGATGTGGGGCGACAGAGAACAGGCGCCGGGGGAGTAGTAAAGGGTGATCATGAGTTCTCCTTGTTGGCTGTGGGCGGCTTCATTGTAGCCACTTGCTGCCGCAACGCCGACTTGCCTACATTTGCTTGAAACGGTGAGCAAAGGTTCGGCTGACCACGAAGCTGCGGCCGCTGCCGCGCAGGCGCAACTCGAGATGACCGGCTTCGCTGCGCACGACACGCTCGATTGCTGCGACCCGCACGATGGTGCCGCGATGCACTTGCCAGAACTGGTCGTCGGGTAATTCGTCGAGGAGTTCGCGGATCGATTTGCGAATCAAGGTCTCGCCGCCGGCGGTGATTACCTCGGTGTACTTGTCGTCGGCATTGAAGCAGAGAACGTCGGCGACGGGGATCAGTTCGGTTGAATTGCCGATTGACGCGCTGATCCATTGCAGGTGCGCCGACTTCGGCTGCAGCTGGCGCGCCAACTCGGCGAGAAGTTCGGCGCTGATGGCCGGCGCTTGCGCCGAGCCACGATCGGCGACGCGTGCCTTCAGCCGCGCCACCGTATCGCCCAGGCGGCGCGGCGTCGCCGGCTTCAAGACGTAGTCCAGCGCGTGCTGCTCAAAGGCGGCGACCGCGTACTCGCTATAGGCCGTGACGAAAACCACAGCGCAACGACCGCGCAGAACCTCGGCGATGTCCATGCCGCTCATGTCCGGCAGGTTGATGTCGAGAAAGGCGATCGCGGGCAGCGCTTCGCCGATCAAGCGCATGGCTGCGGCGCCGTTCTCGGCCTCGACGATTTCGCCGACGTCGGGCCACAACTCGGTCAATGATGCGCACAACTGACTGCGCAGCAGCGGTTCGTCCTCGACCACCAGAACGCGCCGATCAGGCATCGGCAGAGCTCTCGAGCGGCAGGGAGATGGTGGCGACGGCGCCGCGCGGTCGGTTCGGCTCGAGGCTGAGATGTGCGCTGGCGCCGAACATGGCCTGCAGGCGCTCCCGGATGTTGGCCAGGCCGACGCCCTCGCCAGCGCCACCGGCGGGTTCGGCGAGTCCGGCACCGTCATCGGCGACGCGCACCTGCAACTGGTCGCGGCAACGAGCGACGCTGACGATTACCGTACCGCCTTCCGGGAGTGGATTCAGACCGTGCTTGATGGCATTTTCCACCAGCGTGATCAGCATCATCGGCGGGAACGGTGCCGATAGCAGTTCCGCCGGCACGTCGAAAGCAGATTTCAGTCGCTCGCCCATGCGGATCTGCAGAATCGAGACATAGGCCGAAGCCATGGTTATCTCGTGGCGCAAGGTGTTCGAGTCGCCACGAATGCGTGGCACGGCGGCCTGCAAGTAGTCGATCAGATTCTCGAGCAGGAGTTCGGCCTGAGTCGGATTCTCCTTGATCAAGAAACTCAGGTTGGCCAGAGTGTTGAAGAGAAAGTGCGGCTCGATCTGCGCCCGTACCACCATCAGTTCGGCCTCGGCATTCCGGCGGGCCAGGCGCTGGCGATCGGCCTCCGAGCGCAGCAATTCCGCCTCCGCCCTGGCGACACGGGCGCGGGTCGTCTGGACGGTGACCGCGATACTGCCAAAAACGAAGGCCAATACCGCGGTCGTCGCGACCGACCACAGGTACTCGTCATTGCTGACGAGTCCTTGCAGGTCGCGTCCCTTGACCAGGACAACCAGCAAGGTGCCGACAATCGCGCCGACAATCAGTGCCGCAGCCACGACGAACCGCCTTGGCGTCGGCGACAGCTTGGCAGTGAGTGCCGGGTAGAGCGTCGCCAGCAGGGTGAAACCGACGACTTGGGAACTGATCAGGATGTCAAAGAAGGTATTGTCAAGGAACAACACCAGGATCGCCGCGATAGCGGTGTTGAACACCGCCGTGGCAAGGATGGGCCGAACGAAGCGGTGGGCCATCGGGCCAGCACGGCTGCGAACAGGATTGGTTTGGGCAGCGACGCTCACGAGGTGACGTTAGCACAATCGGCACGCACTGTGGCGGGACGTCCCGCCGTGGCATAGCGCTCGATCGTATAGGCGCCGGCATCATCGGCGTAGTGTTGGGCGATGGCGAAGTTGCCGAGGATCGCGGTTCCGGATCCTGCCAGAGTGAGGATGGCCGCGAGCAGCATGGTTGCGGGCGTCGTGCCAGGGAACGAGTTCTTTGCGTTCATTGTGGTGTCCTTTCGTATGGCTCGGTGGGGTAGCTGAGGACACTCTAGAGAGTTGGCCGGCAGAAGTGCAGCGCCTTGCGACGGAATGCGCTGGCGACGGCGTGAAATGCCCAATGCTGCGCTGGCCGGCGCCAGGAACCCGGGCCGGACGCTTGCCGTCGGGCCAGCTTAGGCGGCAGCAACCTCCACCAGGCAATCGTAGAACGTGGCGCCGGCGCCGAAGTCGGTCAGGTCCTGGCCGGTGACCTGATTGCAGTTGCGCCCGTCGGGCGACAGCTTGCGCCACCAGATCGACGGATGCATCACAACTCCCGGCCGGACGCGATTGCCAACCAGCGCGCGGCAGCGGAATTCGCCCCGCTCGTTGAAGACGCGCACCGCTTGTCCGTCGGCGATGCCGCGTGGCGACGCATCCGCAGCGTTGAGGTGCAGACAGGGTTCCTTCTCCTTGTCGAGGAAGCGCGGCAGGTTGGCGAAACTGGTGTTGAGAAAATCCTTCGCCGGCGGCGTGATGAAGGCGAGCGGATAGCGGGCCGCCAGCGCGGCAGCGCGCCACTCGCGCGGCGGCGTGAAGGTGGGCAACGGGTCGTGTCCCGCCGCGGCCAGCGCGGCGCTGTAGAACTCGCACTTGCCGGAGGGCGTGGGGAACCCGCCGTCGGCGAAAGGCGCATCGGCGACGGCGAGCTTGGCGTGTCCGCGNNAGCACGTGGCGGTGACCGTAAGACTTGTGGATGTCCAGCTGCTCGGCATGGCTGGTGGCAGGCAACAAGATGTCGGCGTAGTCGGCGGTGTCGGTGCGAAACAGTTCATGCACGACGGTGAATAGATCATTGCGCTCGAGGCCGGCGATGACCTTGCCCGATTCCGGCGCTACCGCTGCCGGGTTGCAGTTGTAGACGAAGAGGGCGCGCACCGGCGGGTTGGCGCCGAGAAGATCGGTGCCCAGAGTGCTCATGTTGAGCAGGCGCGGTGCCGGCTCGGGCATCAGGTCCGGGCGCTCCAGGGCGGTGGTATCGACAGGGAAATGGCCCGAGGCAGAAAGCAGGATGCCACCCGCGGGATCACGCCAGGCGCCGACCAGGGCAGGCAGGCAGGCGATGGTGCGCAACGCCATGCCACCGCCGGCGTGACGATTGAGACCGTAGTTGGCGCGGATCGCCGCCGGCCGCGTCGTACCGTAGGAACGCGCCAGCTCGATGACTTCCTGCTCGGTGATGCCGCAGATGGCAGCGACCCGCGCCGGTGGGTAATCGCGTACGCGTTCGGTCAGCGCATCGTAGCCGAGCGTGTATCGGGCAACGTAATCGGTATCGATCAGGTTCTCGGCCATCAGCACATGCATCAGCCCCAGGGCCAGGGCGGCGTCGGTACCCGGCAGCGGCGCAATATGCACATGGCACTTCTCGGCGGTCGCCGTGCGGAAGGGGTCGATCGCCACCAGGCGGGCGCCGCGCCGCTTTGCTTCCTGGATGCGCGTCCATAAATGCAGATTGGCGGTGATGGTGTTGGTGCCCCAGAGGATGATCAGGCGCGCCTCATTGAAGCGCTCCATGTCCATGCCCAGCGAGGCGCCGATGGTCGCCTTGTAGCCAGCCGCCCCGGCGGTGGCGCAGATGGTGCGGTCGAGGCGCGAGGCACCGAGGCGGTGGAAGAAGCGCCGGTCCATCGAGCCGAAGCCGAGCTGGCCGGAATTGCCGGCGTAGCTATAGGGCAGGATGCACTCGGGGCCGTGCGCGTCGGCCAGCTGGCGCAGACGATCGGCGATCTCGTCCAGTGCCTGATCCCAGGAGATGCGTTCGAAACGCGCCTGCGGGCCCTTGGCGCCGACGCGGCGCAGCGGATACAAGAGCCGATCGGGTGAGTGGATGCGCTCGGGGTAGAAGGCGACCTTGGTGCACAGCGTGCCGCCGGTCGGCGAGTGATCGGTGGCACCACGAACGGCGGTTACGCGGCCATCGGCCACCGTCCACTCGAGCGCGCAGGTGTCAGGGCAATCGTGCGGGCAGGCCCCGCGTATCGTGGTAGTCATCGCAGTCTCGATGGAATCGAAACTGTGATCATAGCTTGGCTGCAGCGGGTGCGCCGGCTGGCAGAATCCGATGTATTCGTGTCGGGCTCTCCGGGGCGTCGAACTTTTGACATGCAGCCCAGGCCGAATCCTCCAGCTGTTGGGCGCTTTCTCTCTGCCCGGAAGCCGCCAAGGCATCGGCGCGAATCCGCTGCAAATAGGGTTCCATGCGCACATCGTAGAAGCCCTGCTTGTGTTGCCAAAGGTCGAGAGCAATCGCACTTTCGGCCAGGGCGCGCTTGTAGTCTTTGCGCAGCAAGGCCACGCGTGCCAGGTCGCCATGAGTGAGCGCAATGTGACTCAATCGGCGTTGATTGGCCTGGCGAACAATTTCCTCGAATTGGCTGGCGGCGGCGTCGATCTCGCCACGATCGAGCAAAAAGCGCCCCCAGCGCTCGCGCGCGGCCAGCAACGGTTGATCCCCTGGCGAAGAATGCGCGACGTAGTCGTTCAGGGCGCTCGACAGTTTGGCGCGGGCGTCTGCGTGGCGGCCAAGCCGGTCGAGGGCATCGCCCAGGCGCAGGCGCGCGCGTCGCACATCGAATTCGTCGCGTGGATGCTGGATAAATTCGCGTTCCGCGGCTTCAAGCAAAGGCAAGGCCAGCACCGGCCGCCCTTCAGCCGCCAGCCTTTCGCCATATAGCTCACGTACGATACTGGCCGATGTCGATTGCACAGTCAGCGGAGGTAGATGGGTCATCAATGCCTCGAAAGCCGCATCGGCCGCTTCCCGGTCGCCACCCAGGTGCCGTGAGCGCGCCGCATTGCCACGAGCCTCCCAGAGCGTGACGAAATCAGCGCCGCTGGTTCGTTCAGCGATATCGGCGGCTTTGTCGGAGGCCACGCTTGCATTGATCATGTCCCCGCTTTGCTGATAGGCGAGCGCCATGTTGCCGTAAATCGTTTGCATCTCCGCGTCATTTCGGCGTGGCAGGCTGGCGGCGAGACGCAACGCCTGCTCGTCCAACTCGATAGTGCGTTTGTAGTCTCCGTGCGCCTGAAAATCAGTCGCCAATTCCACTATCGCGGTGACGTGACCCGGATCGCGCGGCCCATTTTGCGCATACATCGCGACAGCTTTCTCGAGAGCTGCGCGCCGCGGCAGCGCCTGCTCCGCGTCGGCGCGGAGCCGCTCGCCTTCGTTGACCCACCACTCGGCACGCAGCGTACTGTCGTTGCGGCCGGCACGAGTAAGCAAGTCGTCGGCAACACGCTGTAGTGTCGCGCAGTCGTCGTGCTGATCGTTGCAGGAGAACGCCGCGGACTGAACAGCCGTATCGAGGACGGGCTCGCTCAGTTCACCATAGAACTGTTTCGCCAACTCGACTTTGCGTTCGGTAAGACGGGACGCTTGCTCGGTCGCACCCAATTCGCGATAGATGTTGGCAACAGTGCCAAGCAAGTCGATCGCGGTCGCAGGATCGTCCGCGAATTCGCGTTCGATACGTTGCGCACCCAAGTCAAGCAATTCGCGAGCGGTAATGGTTCCGCGTGGCTTGTCGCTGGCGATGCGCGGATCGCTGGCACTAAAGATGTCGACCAGGAAGGCTTTCGCCGCTTCGGCACGACGCGCCTGCTGTGCCACTTCCTTCGCCTGCCATGCCACCAGCGTGACACCTGTAGATATCGTCACCAGCAACGCCGCTACCAGGCTGGCGCCGA
Organism: Rhodocyclaceae bacterium; assembly: GCA_003157035.1. Classification (GTDB taxonomy): domain Bacteria; phylum Pseudomonadota; class Gammaproteobacteria; order Burkholderiales; family Rhodocyclaceae; genus Fen-999. Next base: position 1,389 of record PMIF01000063.1, on the reverse strand, counting down.
CGCGATGGCGGCGGAGAAACTTAGCTGCCAGCGCCCAGGAACTGATTCGTTGCGCATGGATCGGTCGGTGGGCACGATGACGTGCGATGTCAGCCGCGAATGCTTCGACCGAAACGTAACGGTCGTCGGCAGCTGTCGCGACAGCCTTGGCCAGAATGGCGTCGAGATCGCCCCGTACAGCGTTGCGCAGTGTCGCCGTTCGCGTTTCGCCCACAGTCTCGGCGAACTGCGCACCGATCAGTGATGAACAAAGGGGCGCTGGTTCGGCCGCTGCAGCTGCCCTACCGTGATCCGGAAAGGGCCGCTGCCCGCAAAGAAGCTCGTAGAGCACAACGCCGAGCGCGTAAACATCGGCTCTTGTAGTTACTGCTTCTCCGGCAATCTGCTCAGGCGCCGAATAGCCGGGCGTGGCCATGTTTTGCCCGGCGCGGGTCAGCGTATCGGGCGTCGCCACGGGATCGTCCGCTGCGAGCAACTTGGCGATGCCAAAATCGAGCAGCTTGACGCTGCCATCGGCGGTTACGAGCACGTTGGAGGGCTTCAAATCGCGGTGCACGACCAGGCGACTATGCGCATATTCGACCGCCGCCATGACCTGTTGCAGCAGATCGAGGCGCTGCTCGATGCTTGCCCGACGATTACGACACCAGTGCGTAATCGGCTCGCCCTCAATGTACTCGAGGGCCAGATAGGGTCGGCCGTCGGCCGTCAATCCTGCGTCGAACAAGTGGGCGATGTGGGGATGCTGAAGTCGCGCCAGAATGTTCCGTTCCCGAGCAAATCGCTCGCGCGCGGTCCCGGACAATAAGTGCACGTGCGGCAGCTTCAGCGCCACCGAGCGTGCGATCTGGCCGTCGATACGATCGGCCAGCCAGACGACGCCCATACCGCCAACGCCGAGTTCGCGCACGAGGCGATAGACGCCAATGACGGCGCCGGCGTGAACATGCTCATCAGGAAGCGGTTCGAGTCGAGGCCGTTCAAGGAAATCCGGCGCCAGCACTGTGTCTGCGCCGTCGATGACGCGGCGCAACCAGGCGCCCTGCTCGGGATTGCCCGCTTCTTGTTGAACAAGCCATTGCTCGCGCGCGGACGCGGGGAGCTCCAACGCTTCGTCGAGCAGTCGCGAGAGGTCGGGCCAGTGGTTGTCCGGAAGTGACCTAGCCATTGCCGCGTTGCCTCAGTTCACTCGCTGAGTATTTCGCGAAGCAACAGGCGCGCCTTGTCCCAGTCTCGACCGACGGTGCGCACGTTGACTTCAAGAATCTCGGCGATTTCCGTGTCGCTCAAGCCGCCGAAGTAACGCATTTCCACGACGCGGCCCAGCCGTGGCTCGCGTGCTTCCAGCGCCAGGAGCGCATCGTGGACGCGCAAGGGCTCGTCCATCGT
>PMIF01000071.1 GCA_003157035.1 Rhodocyclaceae bacterium | reverse complement strand
CGCGCCGAGCCGGTGCGCCCAGTGAATGGCCGTCATGGCGGCCGCCGACAGCAACGCACCGTCGCCGGTTTGGCCTAATTCACGCAAGAATGTGAACGCGGGCGAAAAATCCATTTCCGGCAGCCAGTCGCCATGACAGGTCGGGAAATCGGCACAGGCCAACGCCGCGTAATTGCTGCTCACCCAGCCGCCAAGAAAGATCTGTCCGACCGCCAGGACAAGCGCCAGCTTCGCCAGCGCCGGCGCACCACTCGGCGCCGCTCTAGGCTCGGCGCTCGGCGCCATCGCCAGCAGGGTCAACAAGGCAACGACCGCCATGCCACCGAGAAGATGGCTGGTGACGATGACCGGCTTCAGCAACAGGGTGACCGTCCACATGCCGAGCAGCGCCTGGACAACTATCACCGCCGGCAACGCCGTCGATACCACCGGATGGCGGCGCCAGGCCAGCACGCTGGCGGCGAGCACCAGCAGGCCGAGGGCTCCGGCGACATAGCGGTGGATCATTTCCTTCCAGGCCTTGGCCGGTTCGACCGGCTTGCCCGGAAACGCCAGTGCCGCGGCCTGATGTTCGGCCGCTTGCTCGGGCACGCCGACCAGCTTGCCGTAGCACCCGGGCCAGTCGGGGCAGCCAAGCCCGGCGTCGGACAAGCGCACGTAGGCGCCGAGCGGCACGACGAACAGTGCCAGGTACAGCGCCAGCAGGGCGATCGCGCGCGCTCGGGTCATCGCTCAGAAGTGCAACAGCCGATCGCCGATCAGGGCCGTGAACAGCAAGGTCAGGTAGATGATCGAATACCTGAAGGTCCGGCGCGCCACCGCATCATCGTAGCGCCGGCAGAGGCGCAATGCATAACCGATGAAGCCGGCATCGAGCGCCAGCGCCGCGACTAGATAGAGCGCACCGCTCATGCCGATCCACACCGGCAACAGGGTCGCCACCGACAATAGCCCCGTGTAGAAGAGTATCTGCCGGCAGGTGAACGCCAAGCCATGGGTGACCGGCAACATGGGCAACGAGGCACGCGCGAACTCCTCGCGCCGATAGCAGGCCAGCGACCAGAAATGNNGCCCAGCCGAGTGCCGGCGGCATGGCGCCGGCGGCCCCGCCGATGACAATGTTCATCGGTCCCATCGGCTTCAGCACCGCGGTGTAGATGACTGCGTAGCCGACGAAGGTCGCCAGCGTCAGCCACATGGTCAAGTCGTTGACCCAGGCATGCAGAAGCCAGAGACCGAGGCCGCCGATCAATGTCGCCAGCGTCAGCGTCTCGGCGGCGGAAATCTCGCCGCGTGCTGTCGCCCGCCATTGCGTCCGCGCCATCAATGCATCGCTGGTTCGCTCGACCAGGCAGTTGATCGCGGCCGCGGCACCGGCGACCAACGCAATCCCGAGCGAAGCAACGAGAAGACGCACTGGCTGGGCCATACCGGGATCGGCCAGCCACATGCCGATCATGGCGGTGAACACGATCAGCGAATTGACGCGTGGCTTGCATAGTGCATAGAACGATGCCAGCCGCTGAGTCAGGCGCGAACGAGAGAACTCGACGCTTTGCATGATCAGCGCACCAGAGTCGAGAGGTATTCCGCGACGGCGGCAATCTCGTTGTCGTCGAGCCGGCCGGCAATATCCCGCATCACTTTACCGTTATCGTTGTTGCGCATCGCATCGCGGAAGGCCAGCAATTGCTTGACCACATAGCTGGCATGCTGACCGCCGACCGCCGGCGCGAGAATCACTGGTTCCTTGACCATGAGCTTGGCCCAGTCACGATTGCCGACGCCGTTCAAGCCATGACAGCCGACGCAAGCGGCAACGACCTGCGGCCTGCCCTTGCCCTTGAGGAAGATGGCCTCGCCCTTGGCCAGCAGATCCTTGCGCGTCGCCTCAGCGGGCCTGACTTTCTGGCTGGCAAAGAAGGCGGCAATATCGGCAATGTCCGTCTCGGCGACCGCCTGTGCCTGCGGCGACATCTGGACATTGTTGCGCCGGCCTGCCTTGAAGTCGTGAAGCTGCTTGATGATGTATTCCGGCACCTGGCCGGCAAGCTTTGGCCAGGGATCGGCCGGCGGCGGTAGCGCCATGCTGTTGCCGTCGGGCCCGTGGCACGCCATGCATGCGGCAGCCTTCTGCCGCCCTAGTTCGGGATTGCCCGTCGCCGACGCGTGCAAGCTTGCGAGCGCTGCGGCAAGCACAACGAGAGTCCTCCTACACATCATCGCCTCCTCCGTCAGGTCTGGTACCGCAATGACTCTTCTTAGTTGACTTATACAGTACATTATGCGACAAACTGCCGCATAAGCTGATGGGCGGCGACGTGTTTTTTTGACCCGTTGCCAAAACTACAAGACCGTACGGAGGAGACTATGGAACATCACGCCGCCCACGGCGAGGCCGCGCACGCCCACTGGGACACCAGCGTCTGGCCGTTCGTCATCAGCTTCGGCATCCTCGCGCTCGTTCTCTCCTTCTCATTCAACTTCGTTTACCACCAGCCGTTTGTGGCCATCATCAGTCTGGGCCTGGGTGTGCCGATGATCGTCGCCGGCGTCAGTGGCTGGGTCAGCGAGGCAATGGGCAAGGGCGAGGGA
>PMIF01000135.1 GCA_003157035.1 Rhodocyclaceae bacterium | reverse complement strand
CTACAAGTGGGCGGAAGTGCTGTCGGCGGACGCCTTCGCGGCCTTCGAGGAAGCGGCGCAAAGTGCCGGTCGGGTGGTGGACGCCGCCACCGGCGAACGCTTCCGGCGCGAAATCCTTGAAGTGGGCGGCTCGCGGCCGGCGCTCGAGTCTTTCATGGCTTTCCGCGGCCGCGAACCGCGGGTCGAGGCCCTGCTTCGGCACAATGGTATGATCGACGCGTAATCAACAACTGAGGAAGATACGACATGAGAACGTGGTTGATGGTCGTTCTGCTCACCATGGCGGTATGCGCCAGCGCGCAGACCACGTATCGCTGGATCGACAAGGAAGGCAAGGTGCATTACGGCGACCAGCCGCCAGCCACCGGCGAAGGCAAGAGCGTCCAGCAGAAGAAGGCCTCGCAGCTGGGCGTTGTCGCCCCGCAGGAGTTGCCCTATTCGGTGCGGCAAGCGGCGGCAGACTTTCCGGTCACGCTCTATTCCCAACCGCAATGCGGCGACGTCTGCGGTCAGGCGCGTCAACACCTGGTTGGGCGCAGCATTCCCTTCACCGACAAGTCGGTGACCACTGACGCCGATGCCGCCAGTCTGAAAGCACTGCTAGGCGGCGCCGAGGCAGTGTTGCCCGTACTGCAGGTAGGGTCGCGCGTGGTCAAGGGCTTCCAGGGCAGCGTCTGGGACAATCTGCTCGATGCCGCCGGCTATCCGAAAGCCAAGCCAAAGCCCTGATCAGCCGGCTAGCAGCGCCGCCAGTTCGCGGTCAAGCAATCTCGGGTCACCAGCGTTGAGTTCGACCAGACGACGCAGGTGGGTGATGCTGTCGATGTCCATGCTCTCGCAGAACAGCCCGACGCGTCGATTCTCGACATGGGCTACTGCGGCCTGCATGACGATGGCCGCGCCCTGGGCAAGCTTGAGTTTGAGATGGCAGCCGCCACCGACGGCGCCCGGCCATTGCATGGGCACCTTGACCAGAGCGCCTTTCAGCGAGATGTCAATCAGTTCGGCCGGGGTCGTGCCCCAGCGGTCGACCAATTCGACAGTGGAACGGAACGCGGCACGCCAGAACTGGCGGCGGTCTTCGAGAGCGGCCATACCGATACCTCCGTCGCGTCAATAGCGCAAGCCATTATAGGTCGTTGCGCCGTGGCGTCGACGTCGCTACTTGCAGGCCTGCGTCCGGTTGAACACCAGCCAGCGCGAACCGGCGAAGTTGAGGAACATGCCGGCCACAGATCCAGCCGCCACGGCGAGCGCCGGATGCTCGTACGCCAGCGGCGAGCCAAGAACAAGGCCATAGTACACGCCATTGTTGGCAACCCAGCCCAACAGATTCGACAGCACGTAACGCAGCCATTCGTGGTGTGCCGGCAAGCCGCTGGCAGCAAAGGTGAAGCGCCGATTCAACCACCAGGTTGCGCTGACCGCAGCGGGAAACGCCACGACTTGAGCCCAGTACGGGCCACTGCCCGGCGCCAGCCACTCGACAATGCCGGCATTGACGATAAAGCCGGCGACCCCGACGACGGCGAAACGGAGAAACTGCTCGATCAGCCCGCGGCGGTCAGGCACGGTCGCCTTCGCAGGCCGCCTGTTCGGCCGCGAAATCCGGCAGCGGCTGCTGCAGATACGCCAGCATGCGCACTTCTCGCCGACCACGGGAGACGGTGTCGAGCAGGATTCCGGAATTCAGCGACATGAAGGCGAGCAGCATGACGCCCATCGACAGGATGGCGGTAGGAAAGCGCGGTACCAGTCCGGTGCGCACATACTCGAGCAGAATGGGGCTGATCAGCACCAGTGAAATCGCCATCAGGAGGCCAGCGAAGACGCCGAAGAAGAATACTGGCCGCTCGTGCCTGACCAGCTTGAGGATGAGCATCAGGATGCGCCAGCCATCACGATAGGTGTGCAGCTTGCTCTCCGAACCGACAGGCCTGCCGCGATACGGGCCGCTGACGTGTGCCACCGGCATGGCCAGTTCGAGCGCATGGACGGTCAGTTCCGTCTCGATATCGAAGCCCTGCGACAAGGCCGGCAAGGTCTTGGCAAAGCGCCGGGAAAAAACCTTGTAGCCGGAGAGCATGTCTTCGACGCGGTCGCCGAAGATCAGGCGCACAACACCGGTCAGCAGTTGATTGCCGAGACGGTGGCCGCCCCGATAGGCGGCGCTCTCGGTCTCGCAACGGACGCAATTGACCAGATCGTGGCGACCGGCGACGGCCAGCTGCACCATTTCCGGCGCCAGGGTCGCCTCGTAGGTATCGTCGCCGTCGACCATGACGTAGTAGTCGGCATCGATATCGCGAAACATGCGGCGAACGACATTGCCCTTGCCCTGCATGGGCTCGCTGCGCACTTGGGCACCAGCGGCGCGTGCCACCTCAACGGTGCGGTCGGTCGAATTGTTGTCGTACACATAGACCGTCGCCTCAGGCAGCGCCTGCCGGAAGTCGCTGACAACTTTGTCGATCGCCGCCTCCTCATTGAAGCAGGGAATCAGCACTACCACTCTCGGTCTAGCCATGAACCCCTCTGAAACGAACCGCCCGACGCCCAGAACCCGCATCAGTCTGCCATTGTATATGGCATGCAGCTTGCCGGTGAAAGCCGATTTGGCCTCGAACACCGCTGGCCGCAGACCGGCCCACAACCAACCAGATCTGGCGCAGGAGGGCGTAACGGGAATTGGCATCGACAAGCGCCAGGACCTAGAATCACGGCAGTCGGTGTCCATCACGGCCAACACTTCGATCGAAAGCGCGGATGAAACTTGCCACCTGGAACGTCAATTCCCTCAAGGTACGCCTGCCGCAGGTGCTTGACTGGCTCGCGCGCCAGCAGCCGGCGGTGCTCTGCCTGCAGGAGACCAAGCTCGAGGATCATGCCTTTCCGCTGGCCGAGATCGCGGCGGCCGGTTATCGCGCGGTCTGGCACGGCCAGAAGACCTACAACGGTGTCGCCATCCTCTGCCGCGATGAAGCGGTCGACGTTTCGCGCGCCATCCCCAACTTCGATGACCCGCAGGCACGGCTGATCGCCGCCACTGTCGATGGCGTGCGCGTCGTCTGCGGCTATTTCCCCAATGGCCAGGCAGTGGCTTCCGACAAGTACGAGTACAAGCTACGCTGGCTCGCTGCGCTGCGCACTTACCTCGTGACAGAGATGTCACACCATGACCGTTTGGCGCTGCTCGGCGACTTCAACATCGCCCCGGAGGATCGCGATGTGTACGACCCGGTGGCCTGGCGCGATCAGATCCTCTGCTCACCAAAGGAAAGGGCGGCTTTCGCCGACCTGCTCGGGCTCGGCTTCAAGGATGCCTTCCGTCTCTTCGAACAAGCCGAGCGCAGCTTCAGCTGGTGGGACTACCGCATGATGGCGTTCAGGCGCAATCACGGCCTGCGCATCGACCACATCCTGCTCTCACCCGACCTTGCATCCGCCTGCCGGACGTGTAGCATCGACCGCGAGCCGCGTCGCCTCGAGCGTCCTTCGGACCACGCGCCGGTGGTCGCGGAGCTTTGCTGATGAACGAGCCCGTGTGGTGCGATCTCTATCCCGTGCTCAGGCAGTTGCCGGCGCCGCTGGCGCAACGCTTCGCCGACTGCCAGCCGCTGACGGTGCCGGCCGGTGCCGTGCTGTTCGACGTCCATCAGCCCTGCCAGGGCTTTCCGCTGGTCACCGCCGGCAGCATCCGCGTCGTCAAACCGGCCGCCAACGGCCGCGAGCTGCCGCTCTATCGGGTGGTACCCGGAGAATCGTGCATCATCACCACCAGTTGCCTACTCGGCCACGCCGACTACAACGCCCGCGGCATCGCCGACACGGAATCGACACTGGTACTGCTGCCCCGCGACTTGTTCGATCAGTTGCTCGATCAGCCAGCGTTCCGCAGCTTCGTCTTCAACCTATTCTCGGAACGCATCGCCGACCTGATGCAATTGGTCGAAGAAGTCGCCTTCCGCAAACTGGACCAGCGCCTGGCTGGCCTCCTGCTCGGCAAGGGCCACACCATCCACGCCACCCACCAGCAACTGGCCGACGAACTGGGCAGCGTGCGCGAAATGGTCAGCCGCCTGCTGAAGAACTTTGCCGAGCAAGGCCTGGTCCGCCTGGGCCGCGAACAAGTCGAGATCCTCGATCCGGCCGGCCTGCGGCGCATTACCGCAATCTGATTTGGCAATGTGACTTACGTCACAGACCGGCCGCCGGCCGGCGTGGTCCAATGCGCACCGTTGCCCAACTCATCCAAGGAGCCTTGCCGTGAAAGCAAATGTTGGTGGTATCGACCGTATCCTGCGCATCGTCGTCGGCCTGGCCCTGATCGCCTGGGCGCTGTTGGGCGGCCCCATCTGGGCCTGGATTGGCGTCGTGCCGCTGGCGACGGCGCTGATCGGCTTCTGCCCGCTCTACCCGCTCATCGGAATGAACACCTGCCCCGCCAAGAAGGGCTAAAAAGGCCCCCTTCAGGCGGCCGTCCCCGGACAGCCGCTTGGGAAGGACGCCCACCGCTCCATGGTGGGCGTTTTTTCGCCTGCTGCACGCCCGTGTTCGATATAGGCGGCGAGGTCCGCCTAAAACCGGTAAGAAATACCTACCGAGTAGCTGTCGACCGAGTCAAAACGGCCGTTGTCGGACTCGGTGAGGGCGAACCCGTGGCCGATGCCCTGGTAGCGGTCCCAATCAACGCGTATCGCCCAACGCGGATCAAGGCGATATTCCGCGCCGAGTCCGAAAGTCGCCTTGGTGGCATTATCGTGTGGTGCCACAAAGGAATACGGGCCCTGCTGGAACTGAACCGTGCCCGCTTCCGAGTATCTCAGCCGCGAGGCGAAGATACCCAGTTTGCCGAGCACCGCGATGCTCTCCGTGACAGGCCAGCGACCGACCGCCAGGACTTGATAGCCATCGAGACGATACTTGCCCTGGATGTCGCTGGTAACGCCCGTGGACACCATCCGATAGTGCGATCCGACATCGCCCAGATCAACGAAAGCCACCTCGGCGGCCAGGTAGCGATTGACCTGATAGCCGCCACCGAACCGGTAACTCGTGGCATTCGTTCCGTCCAGTGTTGCCGACTCGACCGAGCACAGGCCGGCGCAGGCATTGCGTATCTGGCTGGCGATATCCATGCGGTATTGGGCGCTGCCGACCGAGCCGGTCAGATACCAACCGGCATCGTCGCTGGCGCTGGCCAACGGCATCGCACCTAATGCCAGCAGGGAAACAGTGACCCGGGGTAACAGGGAACGCTTCAGCATAATGACTCCTTTCGACGAGGGTTTCGACCTACTTATGCCCAAAGTCCGGCCAATCGAACGAGCTGCCTTTCATTGATGACTGCATCATACCGTGAATGTCTGGGTTTAGCGACCATCGATCACGCCGAGCTTCCGGCATGCTGGCGCGTGGTCGGCCGCCACGCCAGCAGCACGCATCACCGCTGCAGCGAATTGGCCAGGCGCACGTAGTCTGCGACGGCCAGCGTCTCGGCGCGCGCGGTCGGCACAATGCCCGCGGCGACCAGGCCGGCCTCGTCGACCAGGTCGCGCAAGTTGTTACGCAACATCTTGCGCCGCTGGCCGAAAGCGGCGGCAACCAGGCGGGAGAACGCCACCTCGTCGCGCGCGCTTAGCGCCGCCGCCGGTCTGGGCCGCAGCCGGACGATCGCCGAATCAACTTTCGGTGCCGGGTTGAAGGCGCCCGGCGGCACGACGAACAAGCGTTCCATGTCGAAACGGTACTGCAGCATCACCGACAAGCGACCGTACTCGCCGCCGCCCGGATCGGCAACCATGCGATCCACTACCTCCCTTTGCAGCATGAAGTGCATATCGGTGACGACATCGGCGTAGGCGGCGAGATGAAACAGCAGGGGCGTCGAGATGTTGTAGGGCAGGTTGCCGACAATGCGCAGCTGCGGCCCGAGCGCGGCGAAATCGAAGGCCAGCGCATCAGCTTCATGCACGGTCAATCGATCGGCGGGGAAACCCTGTCGCAGCCGCGCCGCCAGGTCGCGGTCGATCTCGACCACCTCGAGCCGGCCGAGCCGCGCCAACAGCGGTTCGGTCAGGGCACCGAGGCCAGGGCCGATCTCGACCATACGCTCATCCGGGTGCGGCGATATCGCCTCGATGATGTTGCGGATGACGCCCGGTGAAACGAGGAAGTTTTGCCCAAACCGCTTGCGCGGCGCGTGTCCCTTCATTGGCGGCAAACGATCTCGGCGGCCAGGCGCACGGCGGCAAACAGGCTGCGCGGATCGGCCCGACCGCTGCCGGCAAGATCGAGCGCCGTACCGTGATCGACTGAGGTGCGCAGCACCGGCAGGCCGAGCGTGATGTTGATGCCTTCGTCGAAAGCGGCGTATTTCAGCACCGGCAGGCCCTGATCGTGATACATGGCCAGTTGGGCGTCGGAGCCGGCCAGAAGCCTGGGCGTAAACAGCGTGTCGGCCGGCAGCGGCCCGATCAGGTCCATGCCCTCGCCACGCAGCCGTTCAAGCACCGGGGTGATGACTTCGATTTCCTCGCGACCGAGATGGCCACCTTCACCGGCATGCGGGTTCAGGCCGGCCACCAGGATACGCGGCCGGGCGATGCCGAACTTGTGCACCAGGTCATCGTGGAGAATGCGCAACGTCGTGGTCAAATCGCTAGCGGTGATGGCATCCGGCACCTCACGCAGCGGCAAGTGGGTGGTCGCCAGGGCGACGCGCAAGCCGGCATGCTTGCCGGTACCGGCAAGCATCATGACCACACGCGGCGTGCCGGTCTTTTCGGCCAGGTACTCGGTGTGGCCGGTGAAAGCGATGCCGGCATCGTTGATGACACCCTTGTGCACGGGCGCCGTGACCATGGCGGCGAACTCGCCACTCCGGCAACCGGCCAGCGCCGCATCGAGAATGTCGAGCACGTAGCGCGCATTGGCGGGATCGACACGACCGGGCTCGACCGGCGCCCGCAGTGGCACATGCTGAATGTCGAGGCCGGCGACCGGGAGTCCAAGCAACTTCGCTCGCGCTTCGATCAATTGCCGGTCGCCGATCACCACCAGGCGGGCCGGCAAGGCTGTCCCGGCAAGGGCGAGACAGATGTCAGGGCCGATGCCGGCCGGCTCGCCGCTGGTGACGGCAAGCCGCGGCAACGATGTCAAATCAGCGGTCATCGAGGTGATATTCGACGTAGGCACGATCGCGCAACTGGCTCAGCCAATCCTGGTAAGCCTCGTCGGATTTGCGTTCGCGTAGCGCCTGGCGGGCGACTTGCCGGCGGCGCTCCGGCGAGGCATCCTCGGTCCGCCGCTCTTGCACCTGAATCAAGTGCCAGCCAAATGGCGAACGCACCGGCGCGCTGATTTCGCCGACCTTGAGCGCATTCATGGCGCGCTCGAATTCGGGCACCGTATCGCCTTCGTAGAGCCAGCCGAGATCACCGCCCTTGGGCGCCGACAAATCGGTCGAATTGACGCGGGCCAGTTCAGCGAAATCGGCCCCGTTGTCCAGGCGCTCCTTCAGCGACTCGAGCTTGCGGCGCGCCTCGGCGTCGGAGACGACCTCGTTGACCTTGATCAGGATGTGGCGGGCGCGCGTCTGTTTCAGGGATTTCAGTTCCTGATCGCCACCGCGCCGGTCAACCAGTTTGACGATATGGAAGCCGGCCGACGTCCGGATCAGCGGACTGATCTCTCCGGGCTTGAGATTGCGCACGGCTTCGATATACGGGCCGGGCAGGCGATCGACGGGCCGCCAATCGATGACGCCGCCGGTCAGGCCGTCGGGCGCGTCCGAATAGCTGGCCGCGACCCGGCCAAAATCTTCGCCGCCGCGTACCTGTTGCAGCGCCTGTTCGGCACGCGACCGGATGCCCGCCACCTTGGCGCTGTCTGCCTGCTCCGGCACGCGCAGGATGATGTGGGCGAGCAGCACCGATTGGCTGCTGTTGGCGTGGGCGGCACTGTCGAGATAGTTATCCACCTCGCTGTCCGAGACGACGAGGCGGCTCTCGACTTCACGCTCGCGCAGCCGCGAGAAGGTCATTTCCTGGCGTATTTCCTCGCGGAACTTGTTCCAGGCAACGCCGTCCTTCTCCAGGGCGATCCTGAATTCGCGCGCGTTCATGCGATTGCCATCGGCGATGCGCTGGATGGCGGCCTCGACCTCGATGTCGGTCACCTGGATGCCGCTATCCTTGGCGAATTGTGCTTGCGCCTGATCGACAATCATCCGTTCGAGAATCTGCCGCTCGAGCACATCATGCGGTGGCAACTGAACCTTCTGGCTTGTCAGTTGGCGCTCAACCTGGGCCAGACGCGAGTTGAGCTCGAGCTGGGTAATGGCCTCGCTGTTAACCACGGCGACAATGCGGTCGGCGGGCAGCGGCGCCGCCGGTGCCGCGTGCGCCGCGACGCTGCCGAGGGCAAGCAGTAGGACTAGGATGGTCGATGGTTTCATGTCGGATCAATATGCCCCAAAAATAGGATCGGCAGTCGGTTGGTTGATGACGCCGTAGCCCGGAATGCTGCGTCGAAGGAGATCGAGCGGGTTGATGCCGATGCGACCCAGGCCGCTCAATTCCCACTGGAAGAACAGTGCCGTCGACGTGGCCGAAGTCTGCGTCGCCATGCGGTGCAAGACCACGCGCGCCGCCCAGCAGCCGCCATCATACTCAACGCCGATCAATCCTTCGATCAGCTTGTGGTCCTTGGTTGAATAATTGTAGCGGCCGACGCCCTGCCAGTTGCCGGCGAGCGGCCACTGCGCCGACAGGTCGACCGAGGCGAACTGGTCGCGGGTATACCGGTAGCCGGCATTGATCACCTTGGCCGTTTCCGGCTGAAAGCGGACGCCAAGATCGACCCGTTCGGTACGGCTGACCGCCGGGTTGTATTGCCAGCCGGTGTCGACATAAACGCGGTCCGTCACCCGTCCCGAAAACGCCGCCAGCAGATCCGTCTTGCGGTTGGTCCGCGGCGTCTCGCCAAACAGGGTCACTTGCTGCGTGCTGAAGTAATAGCGCTGGCCGACGGCGCCGCGAAGCGTTTCGATGCCGCTCTCGGCGTCGATCAGGCGCGAGACGACCGCGGCGGTCAGCTGTCGCGCATCGCCGATCCGATCGCTGCCGCTATAGCGGTTCTCGCTGAAGATCTGGGCAAAGTTGAAGTCGGTGAGCGCCGAATCGAATACTGGAATCCGGCTCTGGTCGCGCACCGGGATGTAGACGTAGTACAGGCGCGGCTCGAGTGTCTGCGTCTGGGCGCGGTTGAACCAGTTGACCGGCCGTTCGAGGATGGCGCCGCCATCGAGGCTGGCGATCGGCACTTGGCGGCTGATCTGGGTCGGCACGCCAATGGGCTGCTGGTCGAGCTCGTAGCGCGTCAGATGGGCGCCCACCTTGGGCGTCAGAAAGAAGGCGGCCGTCTGCATCGGCCAGGAAATCTGCGGATAGGCGACAACCCGCTGGCCCGTCACCTGCGTCGGATGAGAGAACTTGACATACTCGAAGTTGAAGTTGAAGACGCCATCGGCCGGCATGTCGGCCCGCGTGCCGCTGGCCAACAGCTGCGGCATCCGGGCGTACGGCACGGCAACGGGCGCCGCCGGATCCTGCAACGTCTGGAAGCGCTGCGCGGTCAGCGAGGCATTCCACCAGCCGCCAGAGTAGTTGACCGAACCCTGGCGCAGCAGGTTGGTCTGGCTGACCATCCACAGGCGCGGCGACAGATCGGAAAAATAGCTGTCGTCGGAAACGCCATTGACATTGACGTTGGCCGACCAACCCGGCGCCAAAGTCTGATCGTGGATCACGGCAAAGGCCGAGCGGGTCTTGCCGGTGACCTGATCGTGAGGCAGGTATTCGAAGTGCGCCTGGCCGCCATAGGTCTGTTCGAGATAGCGGAACTCGGAATTCAGCTGCACGCCGCGCCGCGCCATCAGCCGCGGCGATACCGTCGCGTCCATGTCCGGGGCAATGTTCCAGTACCACGGCTGGGTGATGTCGATGCCGCTGCTGGTGCTCGAGCCGATGGTCGGCGGCAGCAGGCCGGACTTTCTCTTGTCGTTGAGGGCGAAGGAAAGCCAGGGCGTGTACAACACCGGCGTACCCTTGAACATGATCCGCGCCGTCTTCGCCTCGCCCTCCTCGCGGTTGTAATCGAGTTCGATTTCGTCGGCCTGGGCGTACCAGTCGCGGTTCGGCGGCGCACAAGTGCTGTAGGTGGCGGCCTTCAGCCGGTAGATGCCTTCGCCGGCAAAGTCGAGGCGACTGGCTTCACCGCTGCCGGTGACCGGCTGGCGCGGCAAGGCCAGGGGATCGCGCTCCTTGGGCGGCGATCGCGTTAGCGAATAGGTCGGCTGCTCGAAATAACCGACCTGATCGGTCAGCTTGAAATGCAGGTGCGGCCCGGAAATGACGTCATTGCCGTGTTCCAGGCGAATATGGCCGACGGCGTCGAGTTCGTCGTCGAGGGGCCAATAGACGGCGTGATCAGCCGTCAACGACGTGCCGGAGCGGCGGATCTCGACGTTGCCTTCGGCCACGGTCTCGGTCTCGTTGCGGCCGCTGATGCTATCGGCCTTGACGAAGACGGTACTCGGCAGCCTGCCGACAGCTTGGCTATCGGTCAGCATCGGACTGGNNTTCGCGCGCCCAGGTGCGCTCGCGGCCAATGTTAGAATTTTTCGATTTTAACATTGCAGGAAGGCGCACTCGATTGCAACGGCAACAGAAGATTCTCCAATGGCTGGAGCGCAGCGGCTACGGCAGCGACTTCGCCCTCGCCCCGGCATCGGCCGATGCCAGCTTCCGGCGCTATTTCCGTGCCACCTTCACCGACGGCCGCTCGCTGATCGTCATGGATGCGCCGCCGGCGCATGAAGACGTGGCGCCGTGGCTGCACGTGCAACGGCTGTTTCGCGCCGCCGGCACCAATGTTCCCGAGGTGCTGGCGGAAAATCGCCAGGATGGCTTTCTGCTGCTTGGCGACCTCGGCTCGACCACCTACCTGGCCGCGCTCGACGAGGCCAGCGCCGATCGACTCTATCGCGCTGCCATCGATGCCCTGATCCGCATCCAGCTGGCCAGCCAGCCCGGCCAGTTACCGGCCTACGACCGCGCCTTGCTGCAGCGGGAACTCGACCTGTTTCCGGACTGGTATCTCAGCCGCCACGCACAAATTGAGCTCAACGACGGTGAGCGCCAGGCGCTGGCCGCGACCTTCGCCAAGATTCTGGCGGTGAACCTGGCCGAGCCCTGCGTCTTCGTCCATCGCGATTACCACTCGCGCAACCTGATGGTCAGTGAGGCCAATCCCGGCATCGTCGACTTCCAGGACGCGGTGTTCGGGCCGATCAGCTACGAC